>CAZTHW010000105.1:0-8159 GCA_964613595.1 uncultured Desulfobacteraceae bacterium
CCTGACAACCCATTTCTGCGAGGCCACAGAATCCTTCAAGGCGTACAAGGTGGCGGCTCACCGGCACCAACCCGAAATGGAGGCAATTTTAAGCCGGGTTGCCGGAAACTCCGTTAACATCAGTTTCGTGCCGCACTTGGTGCCCATGAGTCGGGGCATGCAGACCACGATTTATGCATCCCTGCTCGGGGATGCCGGCGAAGATGAAATCCGGAACTGCTTGCAGCAGTATTACGAAGGGCGCCGATTTGTTCGGTTGACCCAAAACGGGCGTGCGCCGGATACCCGGGACGTTCGGGGCACCAATTACTGTGATATCGGTTTTGTCATTGATGCCGACAACCGCAGGCTGGTCCTGATGTCGGTCATCGACAACCTGGTCAAAGGCGCTGCAGGCCAGGCGGTGCAGAACATGAACCTCATGTGGGGCCTGGCTGAAACCGTGGGTTTAACAGGTGCTCCCTTTCCGGTGTAGACTTTTTTGCCGCAATTCTGCAAGCGGAGAAGCATTATGAAAATTCCCCAGATTTCCGTTTTCATGGAAAATCGTTCCGGCCGGCTGGCCCGGATTACCACCGCCCTGGGCAATGCCGGGGTCAATATCCGTGCCATGTCCCTGGCCGACACTTCGGATTTCGGTATTCTGCGCCTGATTGTCTCGGATATGGAAAAGGCCGCATCCGTGTTAAAGGAACACGGTTTTCTGGTGCGCACCGCCGAGGTGGTGGCCGTGGCCATTCCCGATGTTCCGGGTGCTCTGGGCAACCTGCTGACCATCATGGAGCATGCGGACCTAAACGTGGAATACATGTACGCATTTGTGGAAAAATCCCGCGATCATGCCATCCTGATTTTCCGGTTCGATGATCTGGACAAGGCCATCGACATGATGCTGGAAAACGATATCAACGTGTTGGCGGCCCGGAAGGTGCTAAGCATGTAACCGGGACCTAAATTGAGCGTTTCAAATTTTTACACCGATCAATCTTCTTTATTTTTTAAGGAATTAAGTCAGTTTCAGGTGTTAAAATTTGAAACCCTCCGGGATTTCCAATTTTGCCGCATCTACTGCGTCAGATGCAGTCTCGCATAGTCCACTATAGCTCGTCTGCATCTTCCTTGTATCTGCGGCAAACTTGAAAATCGCTCAATTTAGGCGGGAGCAAAGAGCGGGCACCGCATGAGGCGGACCCGAAAACCGGTAACCATTCACAAGATGGGGGACACAGTGAAAATCAGGCTTTTCTCCGCAATGATTGCAGCTGCACTTATGATTTCATGTGCAGCTCTGGTCCATGCCGAACAAAAGGAGCCGTATCACATCGGCTGCGCCTTTGCCATCACCGGCGGCGCCTCGTGGCTCGGTGAACCCGAGCGAAACACCGCGGAAATGGTCGCCGAGCAGATCAACGAAGCCGGCGGCATCAATGGCCGCGAGTTGGTGCTTCACATCGAGGACACCCAGGGAAGCAACACCCGCGCGATCAACGCCATCAAAAAGCTGATCAAGAAGGAAAACGTGTGCGCCATTATCGGGCCTTCGCGCAGCGGCACCAGCCTTGCCGCAATCCCCGTGGTGCAGCAGGCCGAAGTGCCCATGCTGTCCTGTGCGGCTGCCGCAAGCATTACCAATCCGCCGGAACAGCGGAAGTGGGTTTTCAAGATGGGACAGAACGACAGCGATGCTGCGCGCCGCATTTACGAGCACATGAACCAAAACGGCATTGAAAAAGTGGGGGTCCTCACCGGCACCACTGGATTCGGGGATGCCGGCCGCACGCAGCTGAAAACGCTCAAGGATGAATACGGCATCGAGATCGCCGCGGATGAAACCTATGCGCCCGGGGACACGGACATGACCGCGCAATTGATCCGAATCCGGAACTCCGGGGCCCAGGCGGTGATTAACTGGTCCATCGTGCCCGCCCAGTCCATTGTGCCCAAGAACATGGACCAGCTCAGGATGGATATGCCGCTGTACCAGAGTCACGGTTTTGCCAATATCAAGTATGCCGAAGCAGCAGGCAAGGCAGCCGAAGGCTCCATTTTTCCGGCGGGCCGGATAATGGCGGCAAAGACCGTGCCCGCGGATCATCCCCAGAAAGAAGTCCTGATGTCCTACAAAGAGGCATACGAGTCCAGGTTCGATGACCAGGTCACAACTTTTGGCGGCCATGCCTATGATGCCATGCACATTATTGCCCGGGCCCTGGAAAAAGTGGGCGACAATCCGGAAAAAATCCGGGATGCCATTGAAGGCATGGAATTTGTGGGAATCGGCGGCGTGTTCGAGTTTTCCGAAACCGATCACTGCGGCCTGGACAAGACCGCTTTTGAAATGATGACCGTCAAAGACGGCAAGTTTGTGGTGCTGGATTAGCAGGCAATGGAAGCCGGCCTGACAACCGACATGCTCCAGTTCCTGTTTATGGGAATCCAGCGGGGCGCCATATACGCCATGGTGGCCATGGGCTTTAACATGATCTACAATGCCACGGGGATCATCAATTTTGCCCAGGGCGAGTTCGTGGTGCTCGGGGGCCTGATGATGGTCTCGATGACCATGGCGTTAAATCTTTCCCTGGTATTTGCGTTTATGGTGTCCGTGGCATTTGTCACCGTGGTGGGCATCCTCATGGAGCGCCTGACCATTAACCCGGTCCGGCGGCCCACGGTGCTGCGCCTGATTATTATCACAATTGCGGTCTCCATTCTGCTCAAGGGCGCGGCCATGTGTTTCTGGGGCAAGGGTTCGCACTACATGCGGCATTTCACCGATGCCCCGCCCCTGGAGTTCATGGGCGCCTATATCCTGCCGCAGACCCTGTGGATTATCGGTATGCTGGCTTTGGTGGTAATCGGATACGTGGCGTTTTTCAATTACACCATGACCGGAAAATGCATGCGGGCCTGTGCCATCAACCGGGACGCGGCCCGCCTGGCCGGCATCAATGACCGCCGGATGGTGATGCTTTCCTTTGCCCTGTCTGCGGCCATTGGCGCCATTGCCGGCATTATCATCACGCCGATCATTCAGATGGATTATGCCCGGGGCGCGCTGCTGGGATTAAAGGGTTTCGGTGCGGCCGTGGTGGGCGGTCTGGGCAATTCCATGGGCGCGGTGGTGGCCGGTCTGCTGCTGGGGATAATCGAGGCAGGTTCCGGCGGATATATTTCCTCGCATTACATGGACGCCATTGCCCTGGTGATCATGCTGGGGGTTTTGTTCGTACGCCCCGGCGGGCTGTTTGGCAGCTCCGAGATGGTTCGGTTAAAAGAATTCTGATATGGCTGCAAGGGACATCATCGGATTTTGCATACTCATTGCCCTGGTGCTGGTAATGCCGCACGTGGTGGGCAATGATTATTATATCGGCGTGCTGATTTTCGCTGCGTTCAACTGCATGGCCTGCATCGGGTTGTCTTTGCTCATGGGATATGCCGGCCAGATCTCGCTGGGCCACGGGGCGTTTATCGCCATCGGGGCATATGCTTCCGGCCTGCTTACCACCGAACTGGGGTGGTCCCCATGGTCAGCCATGGCAGCGGGTGCTTTTGCGGCCATGGCAATTGCCTTTATCGTTGGTATTCCGACTCTGCGGTTAAAAGGCCACTATCTTGCCATGGCCACGCTGGGCTTTGCCTCGATCATTCATATTGTAGCCGTGGCCGCCACGGATCTGACCGGCGGTCCGGCCGGCGTATTAAACATTCCGCGGCTGAGCCTGTTCGGATATCCCCTGGATTCGGATACCCGGTATTATTATTTCGCCTGGACGGCAGTGGTGATCGGTCTTTATCTGGCTTTTAACCTGATTCACTCCCGTGTGGGCCGGGCACTGCGGGCGATTCACGGAAGCGAGGACGCCGCAGGCGCAGCCGGCATCAATACGGCTGCATACAAGGTCCAGGTTTTTGTCGTCAGTGCGGCGTACGCTTCAGTCAGCGGCAGCTTGTATGCCTATTATGTCAATTATATCGATCCCGGACCTTTTGATGTCATGCACTCCGTGCTGCTGGTGACCATGGTGGCCGTGGGCGGGCTGCACCATGTCTGGGGCGCGGTGGTGGGTGCGGTGCTGCTTTCCCTGCTGCCGGAAGTGCTTTCCTTTACCGCCGGCTATCTGCAGGTCATCGGCATTCAGTATCGGCCGGACTATGATATTCTGGTATACGGCGGCATATTGCTGGTGATCATGCTGTTTTTACCCGAAGGATTGTTTGCCGGAATGATCGCGGGCGGCAAGTCCGTCTGGAACCTTGTTAAACGGGTGATCCGGGGGAAACAGGTTGTCCGGGAATAATCCCATATTACAGCTCGACGGGCTGCGAAAAGTTTTCGGCGGCGTGGTGGCCCTGGATGGACTTTGCCTATCAGTGGGGGAAAACACCATTACCTCTGTGATCGGCCCCAACGGCGCGGGCAAAACCACGGTGTTCAACCTGATCACCGGGTACCTGGCCCCCAGCTCGGGTGCCATGATTTATAAAAATACCCGGCTGCAGGGGACAAAGCCCCATACGATCGCATTGCTGGGAATCGGCCGCACCTTTCAGAACGTCCGGATATTTCCGGATATGACCGTTCTGGAAAACGTCATGGTCGGCCGGCATGCGCGCTCGCGGGCCGGGGTCACGGTTTCGGCATTTCTGCCCGCTTTCCTGCGGCCCGAGGAAAAGCGCATCCAGGCCGAAGCCGGAAGCTGGCTGGATTTTGTGGGGCTGGCCGAGGCCGCGGACATGCCGGCAGGCTCGCTTCCCCTGGGCAAGCAGCGGATGCTTGAGGTCGCCCGCGCCCTGGCAATAGAGCCGGATCTACTCCTGCTCGATGAACCGGCTTCCGGTTTGAATAGCCGGGAAACCATTGCCATGGGAGATCTGATACACCGGATCCGCGAAAACCGGATCACTGTGATGCTCGTGGAACATGACATGGAACTGGTCATGGAAGTTTCAGACCGGGTGGCGGTGATGAATTTCGGCCGCCTAGTGGCAGAAGGCACGCCCCGCGAGGTCCAGGAGGACCCGGAGGTGATTGCGGCTTATCTCGGGGAATAGGCAAAGCTGATAATTTCGCTAACGGTTTATATGATTTCGAGTGTCGATATAAAAACCACGAAGCACACGAAGATCACGAAGGTATGTTTATATAAAAATTTTACCTTCGTGTGCTTCGTGATCTTCGTGGTTACTCCCCCCCATTGTTTAGTAGGGGACGGCAAGATGCGATTGAGCGCAAAAGGATTGAATTAGGCAGCCATGCTTCGTCTGGTAAATGTCAACAGCTATTACGGCCTTGTGCGCGTGCTGAAAAACGTTTCCATGCACGTGGGCCAAGGCGAGACCGTCACCCTTATCGGGGCCAACGGCGCTGGCAAGACCACCACTTTGCGCACAATCAGCGGGCTGCACCCGGTAAAAGAGGGCCGGATTTATTTTCAGGACCGCGATATTACCGGATGGCCGGCAGAACGCCTGGTTGAACTGGGTATAGCCCATGTTCCGGAAGGCCGCCAGATTTTCAGCCCCATGTCCGTACATGATAACCTTGAACTGGGCGGGCATCTCGTATATAAACATTATGGCAGAAAACGCCTGAAATCGGAAATCGATCAAATGTTAGACCTGTTTCCGGTGCTCGGCCAGCGGCGAAGTCAGTATGCGGGCACGTTATCCGGCGGCGAGCAGCAAATGCTGGCCATTGCCATGGCCCTGATGTCCGGGCCGCGCATGCTGCTTTTGGATGAGCCCTCCATGGGCCTGGCGCCAATGATCATCCGGGACATATTTGCCAGAATCGCCCGGCTGCAGCAGGAGCGGAAACTGACCGTACTCTTGATCGAACAGAATGCAAAGGCAGCCTTAAACATTTCAGACCGGGGATACGTGATGGAAACCGGCCGCATCCTGCTGGAGGAAGAAGCCGGGGCGCTGCTTGCCAACCCCGAGGTCAAGCGGGCCTACCTGGGCCGCGACCAGCGGGAAGTCTGGGAATAGAAATCCATCACCTGCTGTCAGATACGGGGGCAGACCAATGACATACTGGAATGCGCAGATCGAATGCATGGACCGGGAAACCCTGTCCCAGGTCCAGCTCGAGGGCCTTCAGGCCACACTGAACCGGGTGTATAAAAACGTGCGTCACTACCGGAAACTGTTCCGGGAAATCGATTTCATGCCCGAGGATCTGACATCCCTGGACATGCTGCAGCAGCTGCCGCTTTTAACCCGCCGGGATCTGAGCCGGAATTATCCGTATGACATGTTTGCCGTACCTTTGCGCGAAGTGGTCCGGCTGCATACCACGGCCTTTAATTTTGAGCAGCCCGTTGTCATCGGTTTTACCGCCAACGACATGGCCAACTGGGCCGAACTTACCGCCCGGAACCTGGCCGGCATCGGCGTGACCCGGGAGGACGTGGTTCAGATCGCCCTGACTTTCGGCATCATGTCAGGGCCCTTTGGTATCCAGCTGGGCGCCGAGGCGATCGGGGCCTCGGTGATTCCCATTTCCGCGGGCAAGCTGCGCGAGCAGGTGAAGATCATGCGGGATTTCAAAACTTCCGTTCTGATATCCACCCCCACGGTGGCCCTTGGCCTGATCGATGCCATGGCTGAACTTGACATGGACCCCAACGGCCTGACCCTGAAATACGGGGTCTTCGGCGCAGAACCCTGGGGCGAGAAAACCCGTCAGGAAATCGAATCCCGCCTGTTTATATCTGCATCCGATACATACGGACTCACGGAAGTTTTCGGCCCGGGCGTGGCATGGGAATGCCCTGCCAAAAAGGGACTGCACATTGCCGAGGACCATTTCATCGCCGAGGTCATTGATCCGGCAACCGGGGAGGTGCTGCCGCCGGGTGAGGAAGGCGAACTGGTGATCACCACCATCGGGAAGGAAGCCTTTCCGCTGATCCGGTTTCGGACCGGGGATCTGACCCGCATGGACAACACTCCGTGTGCGTGCGGCCGGACCCACTGCCGCATTTCCAGGATATTCAAGCGGTGCGACGATGTGTTGGTGGTCCGGGGCACCAGTGTTACCCCGGACCAGATCGGCCGGATCCTGGCCCGGGTCAGCGGAGAGGAGCCCAGGTTCCAGATGGTGGTCGACAGGGAGAAAAACCGGGACCAGCTCATGGTGGCCATCGAAGCCACGGACACCTATTTTTTTGACGAAATGAAAAAACAGCGGCGTTTTGTGGAACACCTGCACCGGGAGCTTTCCGAGTTCATGGGCTGGGAGGTCAACATCCGCCTGGTGGAGCCGGGCACATTTGACCCCTACCAAAAAGTGTTGGATAACAGGCGGTTTGAATAGATACTGCCTGAACGAAAAATCCTGGTTTTCGTTCGGGCACCAGAGCATATCCGGCCATAACACGGGTCGGGAAAGGGCAAACCGAATAATGAAATTGGTATATTCACTTCAACCCAAACAAAAGGAGTTTTCAACATGACGGCACAACTGATTAAGGGAACTGAAATCCGGGAGCAGATTCTCGAGGAAATTGCCGAGGAGGTCAAGCAGATCAAGGAAAAACACAACCAGGTGCCCGGCCTGGTCACCATTCTGGTGGGTGAAAATCCGGCTTCGGTATCTTATGTCTCCCTGAAGGTCAAGACCGCAGAGCGGCTGGGATACAAGGAAGTCCAGGACAACCAGCCCGAAGACATTTCCGAGGCGGATCTGCTTGCCCTGATTGACAAATACAACAAGGACGATTCCATTCACGGCATCCTGGTCCAGCTTCCCCTACCGGATCACATTGATGACAAGAAAGTGTTAAACGCCATTGACCCGGACAAGGACGTGGACGGCTTTCATCCGGTCAACGTGGGCCGCTTGATGATCGGCGGCAACGAGGTGAAGTATCCGCCGTGCACGCCTGCCGGCATCCAGGA
Source organism: uncultured Desulfobacteraceae bacterium (assembly GCA_964613595.1). GTDB lineage: Bacteria > Desulfobacterota > Desulfobacteria > Desulfobacterales > Desulfosalsimonadaceae > Desulfosalsimonas. Next base: position 7,912 of record CAZTHW010000105.1, read on the forward strand.
GATGATCATCCGGGCCGGGGTGGAAACCAGCGGTGCCGAGGTCGTGGTGGTGGGCCGTTCAAACATCGTTGGCAAACCCATTGCCATGATGATGTGCCAGAAGGGACAGGGCGCCAATTCCACAGTGACAATCGTTCATACGCGCACAAAGGACCTGGAATTCCACTGCAAGCGCGCTGATATCCTGATCGTGGCCGCCGGCGTGCCCGGGTTGGTCAAGCCGGAGTGGATCAAGGAAGGCGCCTGTG
>CAZTHW010000106.1:0-8103 GCA_964613595.1 uncultured Desulfobacteraceae bacterium
AATTCAGAAGAAAGAGAATTGCGTATGATAAAGCCCTATACGTCTTCTGAACACAAAGCCCATATGTAAAAGAGCCCGCCGAACCAGTCAGCCCAGGTGACAGCCATGGCCGGCGGCGTTTTGACAAATCGAGGGGCCTGAATTTCAATAAGCCAGTGGGAGCCCTGGCTGCTCCTCCTGGCTTCCAACGTTGGCGCCCCTAACTTTAGACAACTGATTTCATTGCCTTTCAATTCTCTTTATTGTATCTTGGTGGTGAAAATTACTGAGGACGGGATGAAAAATGAAAAATAAGGTTACCACCAAGGAAGACCTAATTAAGCGTATCCTGGAACAGCGGGAACGGCTTTCATTTTTTGGGGTCATAAGTATCGGGCTATTTGGGTCATTTGTACGAAAAGAGCAGACCGATTCTAGCGACATCGATATCCTCGTGGAATTTACTCCTGAAAAACATACCTTTGATAATTTCATGGATGTTTCTTTTCTTCTTGAAGAAACTTTGGGGCGAAAAGTCGAAATCGTCACTCCGGAGGGGCTCAGTCCGCATATCGGCCCCCATATTTTAAAGGAGGTAGAGCGTGTCCCTGTCGCCGCCTGAATACATTCGCCACATGCTCGATGAAATCGATTACATTTTGAACCGAATTTCAAATATGGATTACGATTCTTTTGTCCGCGATGAGACTCTCAAAAGGGCGTTTGTCCGAAGTGTCGAGGTTATCGGAGAAGCTTCAAAAAAACTGCCCGAAGATATCAAAGCAATGCAACCGGAGGTTGAGTGGCGGAAAGTTTCGGGGATGAGGGACCGGTTGATCCATGATTATTTCGGTGTTGACTATACGATTGTTTGGGATGTTGCTTCAAACAAGCTGTCTGATCTCCGTGAAAAACTTCATGACCTGCTCAAACTGATCCAATAACGCCAACCACAGCATGAACTCGGACCGGGAAACAGCAGCTCCGCTTCGCTTTGCAGATATTTCCCGGCCGGTTATGCTGAACGTTGGGCAGCATAGAAAACGGCACTCATGACCTCATTACAACCAAGTAATCCTGAATCGATAAGTTCCAACAAGGGCTTTTACCGCAAATTGCCGAAAGGCATTTGGGCGCTTGGATTTGTCTCGATGTTTATGGACAGCTCATCCGAGCTTGTTCACAGCCTCTTGCCGATATTCATGGCTACAACGCTCGGTGCATCCATGGTCACCATTGGGATCGTTGAAGGCTTTGCCGAGGCAGCTGCTGCGATCACCAAGGTTTTTTCGGGAGTGATTAGCGATTACTTCCAGAAACGAAAGTTTCTGGCTGTGATTGGATACGGCCTGGCTGCCATAACCAAGCCAATATTTCCACTTGCCACATCAATTGGGTGGGTGTTCGGAGCACGCTTTGTTGATCGCATCGGTAAAGGCATCCGCGGTGCGCCGCGCGACGTTCTCGTCGCCGAGATTGCACCAGAGCAGCTTCGGGGTGCGGCCTATGGTTTGCGCCAGGCGCTCGATTCGGTAGGAGCCTTTGTCGGTCCGCTGCTCGCGGTCGCATTCATGATTTGGTTCGCAAACGACATCAAAGCCGTGTTATGGGTAGCGGTACTACCGGCGTTTATCGCAGTTATCCTTTTGATCGTTGGAGTACGCGAACCCGAATCGTTAGTCCATGCCGTCCCTCATAGAAATCTCTTGTCCTTGAATAGCGCCAAACGCTTGCGGCTGCGGTACTGGCTTGTAGTTGCGCTCGGAGCAGTATTTACTCTCGCTCGTTTTAGTGAGGCGTTTCTGATTCTGCGTGCCCAGGACGTCGGGCTGGCTATCGGCTACGTGCCCTTAATCATGATTGTCATGAATGTTGTCTATTCCATATTTGCGTATCCAGCAGGTGCGGCAGCTGATCGTATTTCCGCGCGAACGCTTCTATTGATGGGACTTGGGATACTCGTCGTGGCTGATGTCGTGTTGGCAATAGCTGCGTCGCCTGGGATCGCATTGCTTGGCTCAGCTTTCTGGGGCCTGCACATGGCACTGACCCAAGGGTTGCTCTCGAAACTTGTTGCCGATACTGCGCCTGCTGATCTGCGCGGTACGGCCTTCGGGATTTTTAATCTGGTTAGTGGCGGGGCGCTATTGCTGGCAAGCGTCATTGCAGGATCATTGTGGAGCATGTTCGGCGCCTCGGCTACATTTACTGCAGGAGCATCGTTCGCGGCTTTCGCGGCAATGGGGTTGCTCCTTTACCGTCCTAATGCGCGGGTTACAGTGCACAGTACAGGCATATGAGCCGGCTGCCCAACAGGGCTATAATGCAGCCGACACAAAAAGCTGTGCGGCTGATTAGCGACGTTATAACCTAAAAAAAGAGAGATCAGGGGAAATTGCGATATATATCTTTGCGGTGGCCGATTTTCACAACCAGTATTAAAAGGGCATCTTCTTGAATTTCATAGATTATTCGATACTCGCCAACACGGATTCTGTGAAAAGGATTATTGCCTTGCATTTTGGTTGTATCAGGATTTGGCAGATCGTCCGCCAAGCTGTCGATTTTATCGGCTATGCGCTTTTGGTCAGCTTTTGGTATTTTCTTCAGCGCTTTCGCCGCCGACCTCTTGACCTCAACATGATAATTCAAAGCTCGAGTTCCTTTTTCAACTCATCCCAGGGTATTGGGTCTCCAGGCTCTTGTTTTGCCTTCCACGCATCCTCAATGTCAATCTGGTCCTCTACCTCTTGCAGAAGTTTGAACTCCTTCAAAGAAACAAGAGCGGCAATCGGCTCTCCTCTCCGGGTTAAAACAAAGGATTCCTCGCCAAAAGCGACTCTATTGATAATATTTGAAAGTTTTTTTCTGGCGTCCGCAGTTGTTATTTTGTTAATCATAATAAGCACCTCAAATGTATAAAATGTTCTTTCTGTACATACTGTATATATAAAAACATATAATGTCAACAAAAATAAAAATCATATTGAACTGGCGTTATAACCATTCGCTTGTGGGAACCGGGAAAAGCCGTCGGTTTTTTTCAAATCCCTGGTTGGCGATTGTTTGAAGCATTAAAATAAGCTGCGGTATATGTTTCCCGGCCCCACAGCTAAACCGTTGGGAGGAGGTACGGCTAATGGATAAGGTTGATTCTCCTCACATAGAATGGCAGGAAGGAAACGGCGAAAGCGTCGAAATTGGCTATCTAGTGCCTGAACGAAAACCGTCCTTTTCGCCAATATCTGTGTCAGGCTCAAATTTTAATCCTCAGAATACTTCGCGTATGCCTGCGGTTAAAATTTTCGCCTTCCTTGATCTTGACGAAAAATCCTGGTTTTCGTTCGGGCACTATCTAAATCCTAATGGCCAGCAATGTTACGGTCATTGTGGAGTAGCGGGGACTGATCATGGCCAGTACGCTTACAAGACCGAATGCACTTGCTGCGGCTATGTATATGGAACAAATGGAACTGATATGCATGAGAGAAAGTGCCCTGAGTGTCAAAAAGGAGCACCCGGAATCAGGTTTTGGCGAATTATCGAGAAATGAGGTCATCTGGTAAGATTGGCGAGGAATAATGGTTTCATTATTAGGCTTCATTATGTGGAAATGCCCAAAAACAGAAATAGCTGGCGGGATTTTGCAGTAAGTGGGTGTTTTAATAACGCCGTAAAGCGGGCGCAAACTCCCGGGTCACGCCGGGGAGCAAAGGTGGGGGCCGAAGATGGGTCGCGGCGAAAATTCATGGAGCAGGCCATGACTTTCGCCGCCGGGCAGCCGTATATCACCGTTTTCAATGAGGTGGCTTCGATTTAGCCCTTCTGCGAACCGGAAAAAACATAACGGCAGCAGTGTGTCCCGAACGAAACGGCCTAAAAAGGCAGGCCGGACATCCAATCCCTTGAGGAAGTGCCGTGTCGCCGCATGAATACTCAAGACCGGTTCAGGAAATTGGCGACATACCGGTACATTTCCGCGGCCTGCGCGTCGGAAAGCGCCCGTTCCGGATAGGCGGGCATGGGTGGTTCGGGGTTTCGGATCCAGGACAGGAACGAATCGAAGTCCTGGGTTTTGGCCGAACCTTTCACCGGGAAATCGGGATTGATGCTGTTGCCGCCGTTGGCGTGGCAGCCGCCGCAGTTGGCGGCAAACAGCTTTCGCCCGGCTTGGTAGTCCTTGACCTGACGGTTCTCGGTGGCCGCTGATGAGGTCTTTCCGCTGTAGACCAGTTCCCCGCCGAAAAATCCCAGCCCGGCTGTCGTCATCAGACACAGCCCGTAAATGATGAGCAGTGCTCCGGATTCAGGCCCGCGGCGAAAACCGATAACCGCCCCCGCAACCAGCAGCGCGGTCAGGACCCCTGCGAGCAGGAATTTCATCTTGAACGCAAAAAGCACTGCCCCCCCGTAGAAATGCCGCCAGTCCATGAAACCGGAAACGGCCGTCGGTATCATCCAGACAAGGGCAATCACCATGCAATAGAGGGCCGCCTGGCTCAGCAGGGGGCGGCGGCGCAGTCGGCCGGCCGCACCAAGAACAAACGCACCGAAAATCAAGCCCACGGGGAAATGGACTTGGGTGGGATGAAACGGATGATGGAACCCCAGTGCGTTGATCACCTGGTAAAAAAACGAGATGCCTGCGTCGATCATTTCATTTCACTCCTGTTAGCCTTTCCTGCCGCCGGCACTACCGGCAGAAAAGAAAAAGGCTCATTTTAATTTAAAACAGGCATATACCATCAGCGATTTTCATTATAAAAAGCGGCTTTCCGACCCTCACTGTCGGAAAGCCGCTTTTTATCACATGGATTAACTCACTTCCTGATAAAGGGTGGCCGGTGTGGCGCAAACCGGACACGAGGCGAAGGAGGGATCGCCCTCAACGGTGTAGCCGCAGGTGGGGCACACATAGAAACTGGCTTTCGACGCTTTCCAGCTGTCAAGATTGTCCAGCGCCTTCTGGTAAAGCCGGGCGTGTTCGGCTTCGGCCGCCTGTGCGTAGGTAAAGGTGCGGACCGCATCCGGATTGTCATCCTTCTTGGCCTGGGAAAGAAAATCCGGATACATGGTATCCCTTTCATAGGATTCGGCCTTTATGGCCTCTGCCAGGTTATCGCTCGTGGATTTGATCTCCGGCAGCTTGATCTCGGCCTTCGGTGTACCGCCCATGCTTTCGATGACGCGGGCGTGATTGGTAAGATGAATTTTTTCAGCGCTGGCAGCGGCGCGAAACAGGCTGGCCACCCTTCCGTAACCTTCTTCATCGGCCTTCTCGGCATACGCCAGATATTTGGCGTGGGCGTTGCTTTCCCCGTTGTAGGCGGCCATGAGATTGTCAAGGGTCTTGCTCTGTGCGGCAAACGAGGAGACCGGCATCACCATGATCAAACCAAATACAAAAGATGCCGCAATAACCAGACGGATCAAACCAGTTCTTTTCATTCTACACCTCCATGATTCATATGCTGTTATATTAACAAAATGCAGGAGCGCTGCCTGCAAAAACCCCTTATCCGGGCATGGCCGTCACAGCCCCTGACAGCCGTAAGATCATCGTCCCCGTTTGCCCTGGGCGGCATGCCGGAGATATATTCGAAGCTGGACTTTTGGGCCCGCAACCAATATATTTCAATATATAATCCTTATGTGAAAAATTGCCATTTAAAAGGATAAAAAGGATGGATCATCCGGGAAATGCCGGGATAAACTGAAATTCCCAGATAGTTGATCGAAGCCTAAAGCACATCGGTCGGACCGGCGGCGGCCCGAGAATGGGGGCCACAGAGAGGCTCGTTTGAGCGCCTCGTTGTAGCCCTTGTGCTCCCGGCTGTGCATCGCCTCCTGCCCGATAAACCCACGAATTTCACCGGCCAGCCTGGGATCGTCGATCCGATCACTATACAGGCGCACCGAGCTGATGAACTGCTGCTCGCCTTCAGGGAACTGCAACGACAGAGCATTGAAAAAGGCCGTTCGAAAGGCATCGTTGCCGTGCCAGAGTTTCTTGGGATCTTCGCTGACATGAAAACGAATGTGCCGCGGCGAGACGGACACGTCCTCCGGGGTGGAACTGATGGTCATCTGAGCCTCCTGCCACTGAAAATTTTATTGTTGTGGCGTCAATAATGGCCAAAAAGTGAACAGCATGCGGAGTTTACTCCCGGTACAGGCGGGCAGGAAAGCAAAGAAGGCAAAAAACAGGACAGGTTGTCATCAAATGACAAACGCGGAACGGGCGTGACCGGCAGGGAAAAAAGGAAGGCGGAGCCAGCGCCGCCAGGCCTTCCGGGGACACACAGAGGGGGTACGCATCCCTTTCGGGAGGCCTGTGATTACGACAACTCTTTGGCTTGTTCGCGAAGCACGAATTTCTGGATCTTGCCGGTGGAGGTTTTCGGCAGTTCCGTGAAGACGACGGTCTTGGGTACCTTGAACCGGGCCAGGTGTTCGCGACAGAAGGCAATGATATCGTCTTCGGTTACCTCTCCGGCCTCCGGCTTCAGGGTGATGAACGCGCACGGCGTCTCACCCCATTTCTCGTCCGGGCGGGCGACCACGGCTGCTTCCAGCACTGCCGGATGACGATACAGGGTGTCTTCCACCTCGATCGTGGAAATATTCTCGCCGCCAGAGATGATGATGTCCTTGAGGCGGTCCTTGATTTCCATGTAGCCATCTTCATGCCATACCGCCAGGTCCCCGGTATGGAACCAGCCGCCGCGAAACGCTTCCTCGGTGGCGGTCGGGTTTTTCAGGTAGCCCTTCATCACCGTGTTGCCACGCAGGAAGATTTCACCAATGGTCTTGCCGTCCCGGGGCACCGGCTCCATGGTATTGGGATCGCCCACCATGGTGCCGGCCAGGGTATGGTACCGGACACCCTGGCGAGCCTTGATGCGAGCCCGTTGATTCAGGGGCAGCCCGTCCCACTCCGATTTCCAGGCACAGATAGTCACCGGGCCGTATACTTCGGTCAGGCCATAAACGTGGGTGATCTGGATCCCCATTTCTTCAACGGCGCCAATGAGCTGGGCAGGCGGCGCAGCGCCGGCGGTCATGAACTTGACCCCGTGATCGATGCCCGCCTTGGCGGCAGCCGGCGCATTGAGCAATGCGTTAAGTATAATCGGTGCACCGCACATGTGAGTCACCTGGTGATCCCGGATCAGTTGCAGGATCTTTTCCGGATCCACCCGGCGCAGGCAAACGTGGGTCCCCGCCATGGCTGTCACCGTCCAGGGGAAACACCAGCCGTTGCAGTGGAACATGGGCAGCGTCCACAGATAGACCGGATGCATGTCCATAGACCACACCGTCTGGTTGCCGAGCGCATTCAGGTAGGCGCCCCGGTGGTGATAGACCACACCCTTAGGATTGCCGGTGGTGCCGGAGGTATAGTTCAGGGAAATGGCATTCCACTCGTTATCCGGGAATTCCCACCGGAACTGCGGGTCTCCTTCCTGCAGGAACGCTTCGTAATCCAGATCGCTGACCTGAACACCCTCACCGTATTCCGGATCGTTGACGTCGATCACCAGGGGCTTGTGCTCCAGATGCCGGATCGCATCGCGGATGACTTCACCGAATTCGCGATCGGCAATCACCACCTTGGCCTCAGCGTGTTCCAGCATGAAGGCGATGGCCTCGGCATCCAGCCGGACATTCAGGGTATTGAGCACTGCACCGATCATAGGCACACCGAAATGGCTCTCCACCATGGCCGGAATATTCGGCAACATGACTGCAACCGTATCGCCCTTGCCGATTCCCCGGCCCGCCAACGCCGATGCCAGGCGGCGGCACCGCTCGTAAGTCTGCGCCCAGGTGTAGCGGATCGCACCGTGGATGACCGACGGAAATTCCGGATACACACTGTCGGTACGCTCAATGAAGTCAATCGGGGACTGCACGGCATAATTGGCATCGACGGGCGCCAAGCCCTGCTCAAAGATCGAGGTCATGATGGGGTCCTCTCGGTGTTCTGTTGTTGTTTTGACCTATTCAGGAAAATCGCTAACATGGCTAAAATTTACGCTGGCCTGAATAGTATTTGATAGTCAATGTCACCTAAAATGAGCGTTTCAAATTTTTACACGGATTAATATTTTAAATTTTTTT
>CAZTHW010000107.1:0-8092 GCA_964613595.1 uncultured Desulfobacteraceae bacterium
CGATGCGGTTTCTGCCAGGCTCGACGGCATGCGGGTGGCGGACCGGGAGATCCTGGAACACATCGCCCGGAATCATCATCTCGGTGAGCGGACCATTGATTCCTTTGATGAACGGTATCCAGGGGTTACTCGGGATTTGAGCGCCATGCTCTTTGGCGAGAAATCGTTCACCATGGATGATTATATGCGGTATCTGACCGGTGCGGTGTATGCGCTGGCCGATGATGCGCCCACAATTTTCGTTGGACGCGGGGCGCACCTGATCCTGCCCCGCAGCCGGGTGCTTGCGGTGCGATTTATCGCTTCGAAGGATTTCCGGGTTCGCCGTGTTGCCGATATACTGGGCGTGACAGAGGACCTGGCGGCCAGGGAGCTTCAGCGGCTGGATAAACAGCAGCATGAGTTTTTCCGCAAAAATTTCAACAAAGACGCAGCCTCTCCGCAGGAATTTGACATGGTGGTCAACCGGGATCATTTCGACTCCGCAGAAGGCGCCGCAGCGGTTGTGGCCGGGGCCTACCATGAAAAATTCCAGGGTTCGGACTATGCGGAATTTGCCGGGGTGATCGCCAAATAGTGCGTGTCGCTTCCAATAACAGGGGAGGGTAAAGATATGCACATGCTTATGCTTATTCTCATTGTAGTCCCTTTTTTTGCGGCCCTGGGCTGCTATTTGTTCCGTGTCGCCTGGATCCGGACGGGGATCGTGCTCGGCACAAGTATGCTGCTCATGGTTGCATCCCTGGCCCTCATTGCGTGGACTCCCCATCGATTTTCCCCGGAGACCCTGTTCGGGCTTGGTTTTCACGAATTGGTTCAGGCGCTGGATTTTCTTCTGCTGGTGATCATCCTCTATTTCGGTATCAAGCATCAAAGCCTGATCATCAGCATTTTGGCTGTTTTCCAGATCGTGCTGCTGGGGTATCTCGAATTTTTCATGATTCGCGAGCCGGCCGCGCACGCCCTTTTTTATGCCGACACGCTCAGCGTGGTAATGGTCCTGATCATCTGCCTGGTGGGTTCTGTCATCTGCATTCAGGCGCTTCCGTATATGAAAAACCATGAGAAGCACCTGGATCTCGGGGTATCGCGACAGCCGCGTTTTTTCTTTATCATGCTGCTGTTTCTGGGGGCCATGAACGGGGTGGTCCTGGCCAATGACCTGATCATTTTCTATTTCTTCTTTGAGCTCACAACCCTGTGTTCTTTCCTGCTCATCGGGCATGACCGAAACCGCGAGTCCACAAAAAATGCAGTCCGTGCCTTGTGGATGAACAGCCTGGCGGGAGCGGCGTTTATCACAGCGCTGGTGATGGTTTATGCGGACATGGCGACCATGGATATGCAGTCGGTTATCCATTCCGGAGTTTCCACGCGGTGGGTGGTCCTGGGCATGGCTTTTATGTGCTTTGCCGCGTTTGCCAAGTCGGCACAGTTTCCATTCCAGAGCTGGCTGCTGGGCGCCATGGTAGCGCCCACCCCGGTATCTGCGCTTCTGCATTCGAGCACCATGGTCAAAGTGGGCGTGTATCTGGTCCTGCGAATTGCCCCGGCCATGAGCGGACTTTTTTTGACTCACTGCGTTGCCGTTTTCGGTGCATTCACCTTTCTTGCCGCAGCCGCCCTGGCCGTGGGGCAGAGCAACGGCAAAAAGGTGCTGGCCTATTCCACCATCAGCAACCTGGGTTTGATTTTTGCCTGTGCCGGCATCAATTCGCCGGCCGCAATTACCGCGGCCGTATTTCTCATTATTTTCCATGCGGTATCCAAGGCCCTGTTGTTTTTATGCGTGGGTACAATTGAGCAGCACATCGAAAGCCGAAATATCGAGGATATGCGGGGGCTTTATGCGCGTATGCCGGTGACGGCCCTGATCACGGTGCTGGGGGTGATTTCCATGATCATGCCCCCGTTCGGTCTGCTGCTGGGTAAATGGATGGCCATCGAGGCGGCTGCCGGTTTTCTTGTGAGCATTTTCATGATCGCCCTGGGCAGTGCATTGACCGTTATGTACTGGGCCCGCTGGGCGGGTATTCTCATGAGCGATCCCTTTGCCGGCCGGTTCCGCCCCGAAAAACAGGCGCGCCTCACATGGTTTGCCCTCGGCTCCCTCGGCCTTGCCATCTGCGTCCTAAGCGTTTTGTCCCCGGTGATCTACAGTCAGGGTATCGTTCCGATGATCTCCGGGCAATATTATCCTTCTTATGAGTCGGCTTACGGGATCCTGAAAAATGCTTACGGCAGTTTCGCCGTGCTGCCCCTTAGCGTGGTGGCGGCCGTTTGTTTTCTGATTGCAATCCGCGCGGTTCGCGGGGCCAGCCGCGCCAGAGTCACCATGCCGTATTTGAGCGGCCTGCAGACCAATGCCCCGAGAGTTTTTCGCGGTCCCATGAACCGTCCGGTGACCGCGGAGGCGGGCAGTTATTACCTGGACTCCATATTCGGCGAGCATCGGCTGACCGTCTGGATGAACCTGGCGGCCTGCGTGCTGCTCACGCTCGTGATCGGAGGTGCACTGTGAGTGCATTAATGCTGTCTATGATTATTGGCGTTTTGGGGGCTCCGCTGCTCGGCGGCCTGATCGTGGGGGCGGACCGCATCGTTACCGCGCGGTTGCAGGGCCGCATAGGGCCGCCGCTGATCCAGCCGTTTTATGATGCGGTAAAACTGCTTTCCAAGGAACGGATGGTGGTTAATGTCTGGCAGGGATTTTGTGCGTATGCCTACCTGATGGCCGCGCTGATCTCGGTGGTGCTTTTTTTCATGCAAAGCGACCTCCTGCTGATTTTTTTCGTGCAGGCCGTGGGGGCGACATTTCTGGTGGTGGGCGCATTGTCGTCCACTTCGCCGTTTAGCCAGGTGGGCGCACACAGGGAACTGCTGCAGGTGCTTTCATACGAGCCGCTTATCGTGCTTACGATCGTGGGGATTTACCTGGAAACGGGAAGCTTTCGGATTGAAGATGTTTTGTCCTGGGACCGTCCCCTGCTGTTTCGACTGCCTTTTTTGTTCGTGGCCCTGGGATATGCCCTGACCATCAAGCTGAGAAAATCCCCGTTTGACCTGTCCACTTCCCATCACGCCCACCAGGAACTCGTTAAGGGGGTGCTCACGGATTATTCCGGCCTGAACCTGGCTCTGACCGAAATCGCCCATTGGTACGAGATTGTGCTGCTTTTGGGCTTTTGTGCATTGTTCTGGGCGACCCACTGGATCGGGATGGTGGTGTTGCTCCTGGTTGCTTATTTTTTTGAAATTATCGTGGACAATGCTACGGCACGTATGACTTGGCGGTGGATGATCGGGTACGTGTGGGCCATGGGGCTTGCCCTGGCTGCGGTGAATCTTGTGTGGCTGGCGATGGGGTAGCAGCCGTTGCGGTCTTGCAGACTGGGAGGAAACATCATGAAATGGTTTGAGCAAATTTGTATGCGTTTTGCCGCCCGTTCGCGTATTAAATCGCCATGGCTGCTGCATTTTGACTGCGGCAGTTGCAACGGCTGCGACATCGAGTTGCTGGCATGCCTGACCCCGGTTTATGATGTGGAGCGATTCGGGATCATCAATGTGGGCAATCCCATGCATGCCGATATCCTGCTCGTTACAGGGACAGTGAACCCCCGCAACAGCAAAGTGCTGCAAAACCTCTATGATCAGATGCCCGAACCCAGAACCGTGGTTGCTGTGGGTTCCTGCGGCCTGTCCGGCGGGATCTTTCGGGATGCCTATAATGTTTTGGGCGGAATTGATCAGGTAATTCCAGTGGACGTTTACGTGCCGGGATGTCCGGCAAAACCGGAGGCCATTATTGACGGCGTGGTCAGAGCCCTTGAAAAGAAGAAAGCCCGGGTTCCGGCGGAAGCCGGCGTTGCGGAGGCATAGGCAAAGGAGACTGAAATGGAGGCTCAAAGCATTTCCGTAAAGATGGACCAGTTGTTGGGGGAAACGGCAAAACTCCAGGTGGAGGGCTATACGTTCGTGGCGGTTACCGGCGTGGAAATCGATGCGGAGACTGTTGAGTTGATCTATCATTTTGACCGGGATCTGGAAATGCGGCATCTGCGGCTCAGCGTGCAAAAGGGGGTCCGGGTGCCCAGCATCACGCCGGTATACCTGGCCGCATTCCTTGCGGAAAACGAAGTTCAGGATCTTTTCGGTGTGGCCTTCTCCGGTCTGGCTGTGGATTTTAAGGGTACGCTCTATACCGAAAACGAAATGAGAGGGCAGTCTCCGTTCTGCCGGTATACCGTGGTTGCATCGGAAAACGGGGAAGCGGCCGGGGCGGGTGACAACAGCAGTGAAAATTCATCCGGGGAGGCGTCATGAAAAGCACCGTAATTCCCATCGGGCCCCAGCATCCGGTTTTGCCCGAGCCTATTCACCTCAAGCTGACCGTGGTGGATGAAGTTATCTCAGAAGTTGTTCCCTCGCTGGGATTCGTTCATCGGGGCCTTGAAATGCTTGTTGACAACAGGGATTACCACCAGGTCGTCCAGGTGGTCGAACGGGTGTGCGGTATTTGTTCCATGATGCATGCCATGTGCTATTGCCAGGGAATCGAGGAGATGATGGGTGTCGAGGTACCGCCCCGGGCGAAATACCTGCGGGTTATCTGGTCGGAGCTGCACCGCATGCACAGTCATCTGTTGTGGCTGGGCCTTTTTGCCGACAGCTTCGGATTTGAAAGCCTTTTCATGCAGTTCTGGCGGATCCGGGAAAAAGTGCTCGACATTCACGAGGCCACTACGGGCAATCGCGTAATCGTGTCGGTCAACACGATCGGCGGAGTCAGGAAAGACCTGGATGACGATCAGATTGAATGGATTGTCTCCGAGTTGAAAAACGTCAAGCGGGAGGTGCGCCGACTGGGCCCCACGCTGCTCGATGACTACACGGTGAAAAAAAGAACCGTCGGCCGGGGGGTGCTTACAAGCCAGCAGGCGATTGACCTGGGGACCGTGGGGCCGACCCTTCGGGCAAGCGGGGTGGCAAGAGATATGCGTCAGTTGGGATATGCGGCGCTCGGAGAACTTGATTTCGAACCGGTCACAGAAGAAGCGGGCGATAGCTGGGCCCGATGCAAAGTGCGCTTCAAGGAGGTCCTTGCCAGCATTGATATCATACGTCAGGCAGCGGAAAAGACTCCTGGAGGCGAGATTGCGGCCAAAGTCAAGGGCGCACCTCCGGAAGGTGAAACCGTTTCCCGCGTGGAACAGCCCAGAGGGGAAGTATTCTACTATATCAAGTCCAAGGGGCAGAAAAAACTGGAACGTTTGCGCATCCGGACCCCGACGTTTGCAAACATCCCGGCACTGCTGGCAATTCTGCCGGGGTTGTATCTGTCTGATGTACCGGTGGTTGTATTGTCCATTGACCCGTGCATCAGCTGCACGGAAAGATAGAAAGGCGGGCGCAATGTTTAAGATGACCCCCAATATCCTGCGCAACATGATCACGGATAAGGCCACTCGCCTGTATCCATTTGAAACCCGGGAGCCGTGGACAGGAGTTCGCGGAGAACTGGGCATTGACATTGAAAAATGCACATTTTGCGGCATATGCGCCCTCAAATGCCCTACCGGCTGCCTTTCGGTGGATAAAAAAGAGGGGCTGTGGGTGTGCGATCCCTTTGTTTGTGTTTATTGCGGCATCTGTGTGGAATCGTGCCCCAAGAAATGCCTGTACCAGGACTTGGTATACCGGGAGCCCGCAGACGAACATGAAAAGATCGTCATGAAGGGCGAGCCGCCGCGCAAAAAGAAAGAGGCAGAATCGTGACCGCCGGTTTTCCCATAAAACCCGATCCATCGGGACGCCGGCGCATGGAGCAGGGTAGCCATGCCGAGAGCTTCATGTGCTGGACATGCGGGTCTTGTGATGCGGAATGCCCGGTCAATATCCGTACCAACCGGCTTCGTCCGCAAAAGCTGGTCAGAATGGCATATCTGGGATTGCTGGATGAGTTGGTTTGCGACCCTGAAATCTGGTACTGCCTTGGTTGCCGCTGTTGCAGCAGCGTTTGCCCCAATAGGGTAAAACCGGTCCAGGTTGCCGCTTATGCCCGTAGGGAGGCTGTGCGGCAGGGGATTGTCAGGCGATCGGTCAGGGAGGGTTGCCGGGATGCATGCACCCGCCTGCAATACGACCGGGCCGAGGCTGCATTCAAGTTTATGGATGGCTTGCCCTCTGATTTTACACGCCGGTTGCCGCCGTTTCAGACGCGGGATAAAGATCGGCTTGCACGCGGAAGTCCGGCCAATGCCTTTCTTTGTTTTAACTGCAGCGAGTGCGGCAGTGCCTGTCCCATTTTTGTCAGCCGCAGGATATTTGATCCCCAGCTCATTATTCGCATGGTGCAATTTGACATGATATCCAAGCTTCTCAAATCCCCGATGATCTGGCTTTGCCTTGGCTGCGGAAGCTGCACCTCGGCCTGCCCGCAGAAGGTCGATGCCTGCGGGATTATCCGGTGGCTGCAGAAAACAGCCGTTGCGCAGAAGGCTGTGGATCCGGATTTCACTTCCCGTTTTAAAGCTGCGGAACAAAGCATATATCATCGATTTGTTGCCAATGTAGATGCTGTTCTCGGTTTCCAGGCTGATTGAGCATGGGAACACCCGATACAGATAACCGCCCGCAAGGCGGCGGTGCCGGTCCTGATTTGAAATTTGCGGAGGAACAATGCGGCTGGGAATCAGAAAGCGCATATTTCTGAACTTTGTGCTGGTGATCATGCTCTTCGGTTTGCTGTGCGCGGTCCTGGGAGCCTGGCTGATCAACCGCAATGTGCTTGCCGAAGCCCAGCGCCGGGTAAGCCTGGACCTTCGTTCCGCATGGAGTGTGCTGCATCACGAGCAGGAGAACCTTCGACTGTTTGTGAGCATTCTCGCCACCGGAAAACGGGTGGAGGATGCCTACAACAACCCGTCATCCGGCGCTTTTCGTGCGGATCTGGAGGAAGCCCGCCTGCAGTCCGGGTTTGATTTTTTTTCCATGACCGACAGCAAGGGCCGGGTCATCCTCCGGACCGTATCGCCTTATCATACCGGCGATTATCTTTCCAATAACCCTTTTGTTTCCAAAGCGCTCAGGGGCGAAACCGTAAGCGGGTTTTCCGTTTTAAGCGCCCGGCGCCTTAAGGCCGAGGGAGGCAACCTGGAGGAAAGCGCCTTTATTGTTTTCAAGCCCACCCCCAAGGCCAAGCCGAGAGCCAAGGATTCGGAGTCCGCAGGTATGTGCCTGATGGCTGCCGCACCGATCCGCGATGATCAGGGCAATATGCAGGGCGCCCTCTATGCCGGCATTCTTTTAAACCGGAACTATGAACTGGTGGACCGGATCCGCTCCATCGTTTTTGAAGACAAGCAGTATAACGGCCGTCATCTGGGAACCGTGACCATCTTTCAGTGGGATACGCGAATCGCCACCAATGTCACCACCCGGGCAGGCAACAGGGCGATCGGCACCCGGGTGAGCGCCGAGGTCTATGACCAGGTCCTGGAGAACGACCGGAGTTTTTACGACCGTGCTTTTGTGGTCAACGACTGGTACATCAGCGCTTATGATCCCATCCACAACTTGAAGGGCGAAACCATCGGGATCCTTTATGTAGGTGTGCTTGCCCAAAAGTATGAAGATCTGAAAATGTCGCTGTGGAAACTCTACGGCGTGATGTGCCTGGTGCTGTCCCTTTTTGTGCTCGGCGTGGGCGGTATCTTTTCAACCCGGATGGCGGGCTCTGTGAGGCGGCTGGCCGACGCGGCTGCAAAGATTGAGGCAGGGCATTTCCACATGCAGGTGCCGGAGCCTTCACAGAATGACGAGGTCCGCGATCTGACAAGATCCTTTAATGCCATGGCCGCCAGTCTGCAGGAAAGAGAGGAGAAGATTCAGGCTGCCAACAAGGCGCTGGCGCGGACCAACGATTCGCTGCAGCGCTTAAACGCCAGTTACCTGGATATGCTTGGATTTGTGTCCCATGAGCTGAAAAATACCCTGGGCGTGATCTACACCTCGGCGCGGGCTCTGGAGCATGGATTTGCCGGAAAAATGACACCTTCCCAGGAAACGCTGATTAAAAACATTTCCCGCA
>CAZTHW010000108.1:0-8030 GCA_964613595.1 uncultured Desulfobacteraceae bacterium
TGGACTATGCGAGGCTGCATCTGACGCAGTAGATGCGACAAAATTGGAAATCCCGTAGGGTTTCAGATTTTTAAATACATTGCTGCGGTTCGGTTTTCGGGGTGTTTCGAAAACAGCAGCACGGCAAAATAATCCGTATGTGGACGGCGGTGCGGTCATGCGGTAAGTATTTCAGTGCGGGATTGCCGCTGAAAATATGCGGCACTTCTTGTATCGGGCCTGCAACTTGTGCTATGCGTAGCGCGTTTGGTCAGGAACGATAAGATATGAATTGAAAACAACAGAAAGTTAAAGAAACAATTATATTCGTTTTCCCGGGAGAAAACCCATGGAAAAATGGCACAAGACCGGCTGTGTTTTATGCGCCCAGAACTGCGGCCTGGAAGTCAAGGTCAAAGACGGCCGCATGGTCCGGGTGCGGCCGGACAAGGACAATCCGAGAAGCAGGGGGTATGCCTGCCGCAAGGGCCTTAATGTCACTTACCACCAGTACCCGGCAGACCGGATCACCGAACCGCTCAAACGGATCGGAGACCGGTTTGAGTCGATTTCCTGGGATCAGGCCGTCGATGAGATCGGCAAAAAACTGCAGAACCTGCTGAACCGCCACGGTCCGCGGTGCCTGGCCTACATGGGGGGCAGCGCCCAGGGCGGGCACATGGAGGCGGGTTTCGGCCTGGGCCTGATCCGGGCGCTGGGATCGAAATACTACTATTCCTCGGCGGGCCAGGAATTTTCCGGGGCCTGGTGGGTGTCCGGCCGGATGCTTGGCCGGCAGTACAATGTCCCCCTCCCTGACGAACATGCCGCAGACATGCTGGTGGGCTGGGGATGGAACGGCATGGAAAGCCACCAGATGCCCCGGGCGCCCATCGTGTTAAAGGAATTCAGCAAAAATCCCGAAAAGATGCTGGTGTCCGTGGATCCGCGCCAAAGCGAAACCGCTGCCATCGCCGATATTCACCTGGCCGTGCGGCCGGGCACAGACGCGCTTTTGGCCCGGGCCATGATCGCGTTGATCCTGGACGAAGGATGGGAAAACCGGCAATACCTGAAAGATTGCGTGCAGGGATGGGAGCGTATCCGTCCCTGGTTTGAAAATTTTGATGTCAAAGGCGCCCTTTCGGTCTGCGAATTGGATTTTGACACCGTGCGCGAGGTCTGCCGGCACATGACCACACGGCGCTGGTGTATGCACCCGGACCTGGGCATTTACATGGGGCGCCACAGTACGCTTAATTCCTACCTGCTTTCCATCCTGAGCGCGGTATGCGGCATTTTCGGCGTGCGCGGCGGAAACGTGATTCCCGGCATGGTCATGCCCATGGGGTTTCATGCCGATGAAAGGGATCCCAAAACCTGGCGGACCACGGCAACCTACATGCCGCCGGCCGCAGCCGGCTCGTTTCCGCCTGCGGTGATGCCCGAAGAGATTCTCTCCGATAGCGAAGACCGGCTGCGGGCCGTGATTGTCAGCGCCTGCAACCCGCTGCGCGCCTATCCGGACACCAAGGCCTATGAAAAGGCCTTCAACAGCCTGGACCTGCTGGTGGTAAACGACATTGTGCTGAGCGAAACCGCCCGGCACGCCCATTACGTGCTGCCCTGCCGCACGTTTTACGAGGCCTGGGACACCACCTTTTTCCCCGTGACCTACCCGGAGGTGTTTTTGCAGCTTCGGCGGCCGCTGGTGGATCCGCCGGAAAACAGCCTGGAAGCCTCCCAGATCCTGACCCGGATCGCCGACCGGATGGGCCTGATCCCCGAGATTCCGGACGATCTGCAGGCAGCGGCCCGGGGCGGCAGCCGACTCGACTTTGGCGCCCGGCTCATGGAATATGCGGGCCAAGTTCCTGAAGCCCTCAAGCGGATGCCCTTTGTACTGGCGAAAACCCTGGGACAGGCATGGGACAGCGCAGCATGTGCCGGGCTCTGGGGCCTGCTGGCAACCGCGCCCAAGAGCTTTCAGAAAAATGCGGTCCGGGCCGATTTTGCGCCCGGGCCCGACCAGGGCGACCGGATCTTTCAGGCGCTGCTCGACCGCCCCGAGGGGCTCTGGGTCGGCAAGGCGGATGCGGACAATCCCATGGCCGGCATCCGGACCGAATCCGGAAAAATCGAGGTGTTTATCCCGGAGCTTGAACAAGGCGTGCGTGATCTTACCCCGGAAAACGAAGCGCGGGATCTGCAGATGCCGGACGATTTCCCGCTGGTGTTAAACGCGGGACGGCACATGAAATACAACGCCAACACCCTGATGCGCAACCCGGAGTGGAACCGCGGCAAACGGGCCTGCACCGTGGCAGTGAGCCCGGCGGATGCAGAAGCCCCCGGCCTGGCAGACGGCGATCCGGTGCGGGTGGTCACAGCGGCCGGCAGCCAGACCGGCGAACTCCAGGTCAGCAGCCGGGTCCGGGCCGGCATGGTCCTGGTGCCCCACGGGTTCGGCCTGATTTACAACGGCGAGGTTTCCGGCATCAACGCAAACGACCTGACCAGCGCGGCCCACCGCGATCCGCTGGGCACGCCGCTGCACCGGTTTGTGCCCTGCCGTATTGAGCCGGCAGACAGGTAAGCTTATCATTCATCCAGCACGGCACGCACCGCCGCGGCCAGCTCGGCCAGGTCCACCGGCTTTTCCAGGTATCGGTCAATACCGGCCTGGCCGGCGGTTTCCGCAGAGATTTTCTCGCTGTATCCCGTGCAGAGGATGATTTTCATGGCCGGCCGGATCTTGAGGATTTCCCGGGCAAGCATGTCGCCGGTCATTTTCGGCATGGTCATATCCGTGATCACCAGGTCAAAACCGTCCGGATCCCTGGTAAAACGCTCCAGTGCCTTTTCCGGATCCGCCTCGCACGCCACCCGGTACCCCAGCCGCTGCAGGCGGATCTTATTGAGATCAACCACCGAGGCTTCGTCATCAATAAACAGTATCCGATCGGTGCCGCCGGGCATCGTGTCCCGGGGCTGCTGCGCCGGTGTTTCGGCCGGTTGGGCCAGGGCCGGAAAAAAGAGTTCAAACCGGGTTCCGTGGCCGTTTTCACTTTCCACCCGGATGCCGCCGCCCAGATCCCGGACAATGCCGAGCACGACCGAAAGCCCCAGCCCGGTGCCCTTGTCCACCTCCTTGGTGGTATAATACGGGTCAAAGATCCGCTCCAGGCTGTCTGCAGAAATGCCTTGACCGGTGTCTTTCACCGTGAGTTTCACGTAATCGCCCGGGCTCAGGTCAAAACCGAATGCGGGATTTCGTTTTTCCAGGGTCACAGACGCCAGCATGACCGTGAGTGTCCCCCCGTTTTCAGCCATGGCATCTGAAGCGTTCTTGCACAGGTTGATGATCAGCTGATGAACCTGGGTGGGATTGGCCATGACCATGGGCAGGCTGGTCTGGATCTGCTCATCGATGTCAATGAAAGCCGGGATGGTCGAACGCATCATGCGCATACCCTCCTTGATGATCAGGCCGAGGTTCTGGGCGCTTTTTTCCTCCTCCCCGGTCCGGCTGAAGGTCAGCAGCTGACGCACCACGTCCCGGGCCCGGATGCCGGCGGCACTGATCTGGCGCAGTCCTTTGGCTGCAGGATGATCCTCCGGCAGATCAGCCATTTCGGCCTGAACCAGCTCGGTGTATCCCAGAATAATGCTCAGGATATTGTTGAAGTCATGGGCCACCCCGCCGGTCAGCGTCCCCAGGGCCTCGATCTTCTGGGCCTGCCGGAGCCGGTCCTCCAGCTCCTCGCGCTCCTGTTGGGCCTTTTTCTTCTCGGTAACGTCGATCAAGAGGTTAAGGGTGGCCGGCCGGCCTTCCCATTGGATATAAACCCCCCTCAGGGTCACCCATTTTATGGCGCCGGAGCGATGAACCACCCGAAAATCGTAATCCGTTTCTGTTTCAAGGCCCTGCATGCGTCCGTAATGCCGGTCGAGTACGAACTGCCGGTCCTCCGGATGGATAAAATCAGTGAATTGCCTTGAGGTCAGATCCTCAATGCTGCGGCCGGCCAGATTTATGGTTGCAGCATTGGCAAAGCGGATAATGCCGTCCTGGGCCACCAGGATCGCCTCTCGCGTGTTTTCCATCAGGAGGCGGTATTTTTCTTCGCTTTGCCGCAAAGCGTCTTCAGCCATTTTGCGTTCGGAGATGTCCTCTATTATCCCCACGCCCCCCAAAATTCTGTCGCTGCTGTCCACAAAAGGCGCAAAAAGCACCCGCGCCGGGGTGCGCTTGTCCGCAGTCGTGGATTCATAAATTCCCTCATAGAATCCATATTCCCCCGCCAGCGCGGTCTTTACCGCCGCAACAATATTCTGATCCGGCAGCCCGAGCATGTTCAACCCGATCAGCTTATCACGCGAAGAGCCGATAAGCGCCACGAACCTGTCATTGCAGGCGGTAATCGCACCGTTTTGATCAAAATGCAGAACCCCGAGCGGTGCATTTTCAAAGATCAGGCGGTATTTTTCCTCGCTGTTTTTCAGGGCCAGGCGGGCGGATTCGGCCTCTTTTGCCCGATATTCAGCCTCTTGTGCCTGTTTGCGCAGTTCTTCGACCATCTGCGAAATGGCGTCTTTGAGCTGCCGCAATTCCCCGCCAAACCGCCCCTGGATTCTGACCTGGGTCTTGCCGTTTGCCACCTCTGTGGCAAAGCTGACCAGGCGGTTGATGGGCCGGGTAATGGCACGCATGACCAGGACAGCGCCCGCCAGGGATATGAGGAATATGGCTGCTGCCATTGAGATGATGGTCCATTTAAGACTGTTCATCTGCGCATATACGTCCTGGATATATATGCCTGTGCCGATAATCCACTCCCAGGGAGAAAACAGCCGGACATATGATATTTTCGGGTATATTGCCTCGGTAACCCCGTCAGCAGTCGGGCGATGCCACTGGTATCGCACAAATCCACTTCCGTTCTTTGCCGTGACTTCCAGAAACACCTTGAAAAAATGCCGTTTTTCCTGGTCAAAACGCACTTCCGAACTGTTCATGTCAAGCTGGAAGGCCGAAGCCGTCCTGTAGACCGGATCATCCATGAACGGCCTTCAAGTGAGGGCATGGCCGGATGTATTATCATTTTGGGATAGGGGGTGGTGGTGTCGTTAATCCAGATATAGCCGTTATCAGAAAAGCGCATGGAGCGAATATGTTCAATGGCGGCCTGTCTGGCCTGTTTCTGCGTCATATCCCCGTTTTCCACACGCGCATGATAGTGCGATACCATGCTGCAGACCGAATCCACCAGGTTTTTGGCGGCCATTTTCCGGGAATCCAACAGCGCTTCCTGTACAACAGGGAAAATAAAGGCAAACAGAAAAATCAGAAACAGGGCAATGGTACCCAAGGCAATGGCCAGGATTTTTACGGCGGTCTTTTCCAGGAAATGTCCGGAAAGTGGCATGGGTTTTCCGTTGGATTGGATTCAGCCATGAAGATCAGCAGGCAAGGGAAAATGAATATCTAAATTTTTCCTTTACCTATTTATTTTTAAGATACATCATGCGGGCAAGTCAATGGTAATTCCTGCAGTTGCGCCCCAGGGAGCGTGAAAGCGAATTTTTTCTTATACAAATGATTCCCTTGCCGTGTTATAATAAGGACTTGAAAAACAAAGCCTTGTCAGCGCCGGTTGCGGATCAGGGCCTGTTTTATCCGGCCGGTGCGATGTGACCGGCTGATTGACAACCGTCTGTTTGTAGGGGCGAACCTGTGTGTTCGCCCGCCAAAGGCAGTCCGTTAAATGAAACCTTGCCGCAAGGCCCGGAAATCTATTTCTGTAAAAATCCTGTGCATACTGGCATGTCTTTGTGCCGCGGGCTGGGCCCGGGCAGGCGAAACCGGGACCGTCGGGATCCGTATCCATCAACAGTTGTATTGCGTTGAAGTCGCCGCCACCCCGCAGGCCCGGGCAAAGGGGCTGATGTTTCGCAGATCACTGGAAGAAAATACCGGCATGCTCTTTGTCTATCCGGATGAAGATTACCGGTGCTTTTACATGAAAAACACGTTTATCCCCCTGGATATCGCCTTTATCAACCGGGATCTGCAAATCGTTGACATCCGGCAGATGCGCCCCCTGGATGAAACCCCGATCTGTTCCCGGGAAAAAGCCCGCTACGCCCTGGAGGTCAATAGCGGCTTTTTCGATCGCCAGGGTATCCAGGTGGGGGACCCGATCCGGATACCTGAACGCGGGTTCTGTTCCGAAGCAAGTCCGGAAACATGGTGATTTCTTTTTATTGCCGCCGCATCCCCCCGAAGGCCCCGGCCCGCTTGACACGCCGCCATATTCATGCGATGAATAACTGCATCTGCCACAGAAATCCCTCCCTACCATAGAAATGGAGATATGCCATGGAATGCGAACATCTGCTGCTCTCTGTTGACGGCAAGGTCGCCACGGTCACCATTAACCGGCCGGACAAGGGCAACAGCCTTTCCCCGGCGGTTTTGACGGAAATCCGGGATGTTTTCACGGAATTAAACAGTCGCGGCGACATCTCCGTGATTGTTTTTACGGGCGGGGAGCGGTATTTTTCCGCGGGATTTGACCTGAATGAAATCCGCAAGCTGGAAAAAAGCGCCAATGAAGAGTATGTCGCCCTTTTTCACCAGGCCTACCGCGCCATTTACTTCTGCAGCCAGCCGGTAATCTGCGCCGTGGGCGGGCCGGCCATTGCCGGCGGATTTGACCTGACCATGATGTGCGATATCCGCTATGCCTCGGAGCGCGCCAAATTCGGACAACGGGAAATCGCTCTTTCCCTGACACCCATCATGGATCCCCTGTGGAGAATCATCGGCATGGGCAGGGCCAGGGAAGTGGCCCTGACCGGCCGGATCTATGACGCCCGCGAGGCCGAACAGATGGGTTATGTCAGCCGGGTGTTTGCAAAAGACGCGCTGCTGAGCTCCGTGGCCGGGATTGCACAGGGGATGGCCGATTTTGACCGGAACTGCTTAAAGGAAACCAAGCAGCTGGCCAACACGGTTGCAGACCAGGATCCCGACAGCGCCATGCGGATCCAGGAATGGCTGTTTCGTTCGTATATCGGCTCCGAGGACAACCACCGGCGCATTGACGCCCTGCAGGCCGAGCTCGCGGAGCGGCGGAAGAAATGAATCATGGACCGGCGGGATGCGCCCCTGAAAATCGGACTGAAATTCTGCGGGGGCTGCAGCCCGAATTACGACCGGGTGGAACTGGTCCGGCAGATCAAGGAAAGGCTTGGCGATAAAGCCGAATTTCTGCCTCACGACACCCCCGGGATTGCAATGGGGGTTGCCGTGCAGGGATGCCCCACGGCATGTGCGGACCTGTCTTCGTTTACCGGCCTGCCCGTATGGATCATTCCCTGCCGGGCGGATGCAGAAGCCTTTATCCGGCATGTGGAGGCATCGGGAAAAGATGGCGGCCTTTGACAAACCGCCTCTTTTTTTTGACATTCCCGCTTTTTTTTGATAATAAATTATTTTTATTCTGATGTTCTACCCAACCCATAAACCCCGAAAATGATAAGGAGCCACCATGGTTGCTACATCCTGGCCGACTGACAAATGGCCCGAAGGGGTCGCCACAGACATCGACCCCAAGGAGTACGAAAAACCCCTCTTTTCCACAATAGATGAATCCGTGCGGGATTATCCGAACAATACCTATACGATTTTCAACGACGGCACCCGCACCTTTGCACAGGTCAAGGACACAGCGGACCGGGTGGCCAACTTTCTGGCATCTGCGGGAATCAAAAAAGGCGATCGGGTGGCGATCTTTCTGCCCAACCTGCCCCATTACCCGGCCATATTCTGCGGCATCCTCAAGGCCGGGGGCATCTGTGTCACCTGCAATCCATTGTATACCGCATCCGAGCTCAACTACCAGTAAAACGATTCCGGTGCCAAGGCGGTCTTCTGCATGGATCACCCCCAGTTTTACCCCACGGCCCAGGAAGCCGTGAAAAACACCAGCGTGGAAAACGTGGTCTACTGCAGCGTGAAATCCTATCTACCAAAGATCAAGGCC
>CAZTHW010000109.1:0-8019 GCA_964613595.1 uncultured Desulfobacteraceae bacterium
GTGTAGGTATAATTCTTGTCCGGTCTTTCAGTCCCAGCAGACCAGGCCAGCCAGGCAAAAAAGCTGTTTACGGAAAACGCGTTTTCCGGGGTTTTGACAATGCCGGACTGAAGCCCCATGGACTCTTTTCCGTTGCGGAAAATCTCATGGTAATAGTCAAACAGGGCGTCAAACGCCTCTTCCTGGTACTGGGTGAAAACAAGCGTCCCGGTTTCCGGATCATACCGGTTGGTCTTGATTTCCTCTGAGACAAGGGCCGTAAGCCTTGCCCGCTCCTGGGCGGAAAGCTGTTCGAAATCCTGCTGGGAAAATCCGCGGGCGGCTTCGGGGTCCAGGCCATGATGCCGGGCAGCCATGTAAAGCCCCATCCGATGCAGAAAGTCCGCGGACCAGTCAGGCGCCAGGTAGCTGCCGTGTCCCCAGATAGTGCCGATATGCTGGCCGCCCCTGGAAAAGTAGTATTTCTGGCCGGAGATAATGTCATCGCCGGTGAATATAACGTCTCCGGCCTGGCTGACCACTTTTTCCGGAATCGGCGGTTTTTCCTTGTTGATCACATAACCGCCCAGGATTAACACCCCGAAAGTCAGCGCCAGCACAAACAAAAATATTGCCCGAAGCCTTGGGTTCTGCATTTTCCCGCCCTTCCGTTGATCGTAAAGGTTTTGGTCAGATCTTAATCAGTGTATACTTGTTTCAGCCGATGTAAAAGCCGGTGAAATTCCTCGTGCTTGCCCGGGCCGATGCGCTCTTCCTCGAGCTTTTCAAATGCCTCAGACAGTTCGGCCTGTTTATCCGGGCCCAGCATCTCGGCTGCCATCGGGAAAAGCAGGCTTTCTTCCTTTTCAATATGGCTGCCCAGCAGGTCGACATAATCCAGGGCGGTCTTCTCGACTGTTTTGCCGGCAGCCTTGTCCCCGGGTGTGAAATCTTTTGCCGCATCCCGGAGTTCTGCAACAAGCCCGCGGCCCTGTTCATGCTCCTGCAGCAAAACCCCGATGGGGCCCTGGTCCCGCGGCACTCCGGCGGCCTCCAGGGCGGGAAACAGAAAATCCTCCTCTTTGCCGTGATGGCAGCGATCCACAAAAACGGTTAAGAATTCAACCATTGCATCCAGGTCCTTGGCGTTGATGTCCCGGCCCTGTGCGAACTGGCCAGCCACGTTTTCAATTATGCCCAGCATGGTTTCCACGCCCTGGTGTTCATTTTTGAGTTCCGTAATCGGTTCCATTGAGCCCCCGTTGTTCTGTTGTTTGCATCAGGTTGACCCCTTATCCGGTTTTTCCCCGGTACTGCTTTGCCGGGGCGATTGCGCTTTTTCGGTGACCGAAACCAGATATGTTTTCAGGGCAGCCGCGTGGCTGTATTCCGTGTCCCGGGCTGCAAACAGGAGTGTGACCCCCTGTTTTTCAGCCAGATCCAAAAGCTGCCGGATTACTTCAGGCTTTTCATCGAGCTCGGCAAAATACAGCCGCTGGAATTCCTCCCACTTGGCCCGGTCGTGGCCGAACCATTTCCGAAGAGCGGTGCTCGGGGCTGCATCCTTTAGCCACAAGTCCGCCTGCAGCTTCTTTTTGGACACCCCCCGCGGCCAGACCCGGTCAACGAGAACCCGGAAGCCATCTTCTGCTTCCGCCGGGCTGTAGACGCGTTTGATCCTTATCATGAGACTGCCTTCATCCGCAGTGCAATTCACTCCCCCACCCCGTGGGCCGGGCCGGCCTGGATGGTCTTATACAAGCCGTGGGCATAGATCACGTACTTGACGTACGCGTCCGCCCATTTCCGACCGGCTTCAAGGCTCTTGTCCTTGTTTTGTTTTGCCATCCTGGCTTTTTTTAACAAATGCTGCATTTTCTGCTTCATTTCAACTTTCATCATGTTTATGACCGGCTCCAGGTTTCCGGTTTCAAGGGCTTTTTCCGCCTTTGCGATATCCTCGGGAAGCGGTTGGGCCGGCTTTAGGCCCGTATAAGACATGCCCTCGGCCGCGCGATGCAGCCGGACCGCGGTTTCCATAAAGTACTGCTCGGCAAGCGCTTTTGCCTTGCCGCCCATCTGATATACGTCCATGGCCCGGTCAAAAGCTGCGCGCAGTTCTTTATGCTGTTCCTGGCCCACCCAGATGGCGACTGTTTCAAAGTTTTTGTTTGCCAGCGCCTCGCGGGCATCCACGGCCACGGGACCGCTCTTGGTGTCGCAGTGGGCCATTGCATTGGCTGCTCCCAGGGTGAGTGTCAGCATACCGATGGCTGCAAAAAAAATGGCTGTTTTAAAAAGCGGTTTGGTTTTCATTGTGATTTTCCTCCCTTGTTTGGAGTTACTTCAAACCTAAACTGAGCGTTTCAGATTTTTAAAAGCAGGATTTTGTAAAGGATTATACCAATTTATATTTAAAAATCTGAAACCCTCCGGGATTTCCAATTTTGTCGCATCTACTGCGTCAGATGCAGCCTCGCATAGTCCACTATAGCTCGTCTGCTCTTCCTTGTATATGCGGCAAACTTGAAAATCGCTCAATTTAGGTTCAAATGCGGGTTCGCGCACCAATGCATGAAATCTGACGGGTGCACGAAAACGGGCTTTATCTGCTGTATCCCATTAAAAAACACTGTTTGCATTGACTTATGTCAAAAACGCGCTGCCTGACCTGTTAGAAAACTCTCGGTCCCTTTGATGGGTCATCATTTCCGGACGCTTTATCGCTGAAAAGCTCCCGGTTCAATTCGTCAACCAGCCCTGCCGGGTCGCGGTTGTGTGCCCGGGCCGCCTCTTCCAGGGTGTGGAACGCCTCTGCCTGGCATCCGGGGCAATGCATTTTCATCCTTAAAAACACAATTGCGGCCCGCGGATATTTTTCCAGGATCGATTCTACGGTCATTTCGGCTGTTATCTTTATTGATTGATTCGACATGAACACAGGCTAAAGGCTTTTTCGGCCTGCTTCATTGCGCTGGCGCAAGAAATGAAAATATGAGAACAGGTAAACGAAAATATTAATTGACACAGTGAGGCATAAGTGTTACACTTTAAAAAATACTTGTAAAAATGAGGTGCCCCAAATGCCTGCAAAAAATCCCAGAATAAATGTCGTATTGGAAAAACCCTTATACAGCGCCTTGCATGACCTTGCCGAAGAACAGGGCATCTCGTTATCCATGCTGATGCGCGATTTGGCCAAGGAAGCCCTGGAGTTGCGCGAAGACCGTGCCCTGGCCGATTTTGCCGCACAACGCGAGGAAGATTTTGACCGCACCAGGGCATTGACCCATGAAGAGGTGTGGAAATAGCTTGTCATTTTCTCTTCTCTATCATCCTGACGTAGGAAAGCGCGATATTCCGAAGCTAAACAGTGACATCCGGAAACGGGTGAAAAGGGCTATAGAAACCCGCCTCCTGGCCGCCCCCCAGGAATACGGCGAACCCCTGCGAAAGACGCTGAAAAACTACCGAAAGGTCAGAGTCGGAGATTATCGCATCGTATTCAGAGTGGAGGGCAATGAAATTCTTATACTTGGAATCTGTCACCGCAGAGAAGCTTATTTTTTGATGGAAAAAAGAAGGAACCATCTTTGACAGCCTCATAAAAAATTAATTTTGATAAGCGGAAAAAATTCAGGAAGGCGATGTTTCGGTGCGCAACCTCAGGGCGTGGGGGTCTGTGACCGTAATCTGCCGGCGACTGGTGCAAATCCAGCCCTTTCTGGTCCAGTCGCTTAATATGCGGCTTACCGTGTAATGCGTTGTACCCGTAAAATCAGCCAGATCCTCCCGGCTCAAATCAATCTCGATCCGGATGCCTTTTTCTGTTTTGATCCCCGCATGCTGCATGATCCCCAAAAGGGCCCTGGCAACCCGTCGCTCTGTCTGCTCGGCGGTGATTTCCAGGAACCGCTGCTGCATTTCCTCGAGCCGCTCGATAACAATGGAAACCATGTTGACCGAAACCTGGGGATATTGATGCATAATCCTCAACATTGTGTTTTTGTCCCAGCCGGTCACGGCTGCCTGACTTAGCGCTTTTGCGGTTACGGGATATTGTTTTTCCCTGAGCACAGCAGTTGCCGCTGCCAATCCACCCGGGCCGATATACCGGATCACTGTTTCCCGTCCGTCTTCATGCAGCTTTGTAAGCTTGAGCCGGCCTGAGAGCAGAAAATAACATTTTTCTGCCGAATCCCCCTGGTTAAATAAAATCTCCCCTTTTTGCAGGGCTTTCCGAAGGCCGGCACCGAGTATCTCAAAAGCCTGGTTTTTCGGCACATCCCTGAATAAACCAGATTGAGAAAAGATGTTTTCGTCAATTTCTTGTTTGTCCACAGGAGAGTTCCCTTTTTTCGGCCTGGATTTTTATTTGACTTAAATCAAGGACGGGGTTTCTGCCGTGCGGTAACAAGATATGGAAAGAAATATAACTTTGACGGTTTTGTAAAAAGTCAATTTTGAGATGGCAAAGAAAAAAGTTCAAGCTCAAGGCGCGCAAATCCCGAGGAATGCAGCGTACCTTATCGTACGTGAAATTCCGCAGGGATGCAGCGCAACGCAGATATTGGACTTTTTACGAAGCCATCAACTTTTAATAGCACAATCGTGACAAATTATTCAAGGAGGCAAGCCATGGCCGGGAACAAAAAGGAAATTGATGTCAACGAACTGACCCTGTGTACATCTACAGCGCAGATGCTGCAACGGATGCGATCCGACGGGGTTGAAAATGCATTTGACCGGGCCTCGGACATGAAGCCCTGCCCCATCGGTGCCAAGTCCGCCTGCTGTAAGAATTGCGCAATGGGGCCCTGTCGGCTTAACGCAAAGGACCCGTATGCCAAAAACGGGGTATGCGGAGCCACCATTGACACCATACAGGCAAGGAATTTCGCCCGCATGGTGGCAAGCGGCACGGCTGCACATTCGAGCCACGGCATGAACATGCTCAACCTGTTTCGGGACGTGGTCGAAGGCAGAGCGCTGGACTATACCATTGGAGACCCGCAAAAGCTCAAAGAGGTGGCCGCCTCCCTGGGCATTGAAACCGAAGAAAAAGATGACACGGCCATCGCGCGCGAGCTCTGTGGCGTGCTTGATCAGACATACCTGCAGACCGCCGGGGAAATCCCCTATGCCCGCAGGGTACCGTCTGAAACCCTGGAGACCTGGCGTAAGCTCGACATTGTCCCCAGGGGCGCCATGTGCGAGGTCATGGAATTGATCCAGCGTACCCATGCCGGCATGGACCAGGATTACAAGAACCTGTCAACCCAGATCATGAAAACCGCCCTGGTGGACGGATGGGGCGGATCCATGATGGCAACAGACATATCGGACATGCTGTTCGGCACGCCCGCCGCGGTCAGCGCAGAGGTGGACATGGGGTGTCTCAAGGAAGACCAGGTCAATATCATCATCCACGGCCACGAACCGTATCTGCTCGAATCCATTCTGGTTTCCGTAAATGACTCGAAAATGCAGGAAAAAGCCCGGCAGGCCGGGGCCAAAGGGATCAACCTGGTGGGCATGTGCTGTTCCGGCCTGGAAATGCTGTCCAGGCACGGTATCCCGCATGCCGGAAACTTTATGTCCACGGAAGCTATAATGGCAACCGGGGCAGTGGATGCCATGGGCGTTGACGTCCAGTGCATCCAGCAAAGCCTTGCCAGCGTGGCGGACTGCTATGAAACCGAATTTTTCACCACCAATCCAAGCTGCCGCATCGAGGGGGCAAAACATATCGGGCTTGACGAGCACGATCCCCGGGCCTGCACAGATGAAATCGTTGTTCGGGCAATTGAGCGTTTTGCAAACCGCAAGACAGCCATCGACATCCCGCAGTCAAAAAGCGTGGGCATCCACGGGTTTTCCCACGAATATATCAACTACATGCTCGGTGGAAGCTTCCGGGCATCCTATACACCGTTAAACGACAACATCATAAACGGCCGCATCCGGGGTGTTGCCGGTGTTGTCGGGTGTGTAAATCCAAGGGTCAGGCAGGATCAGGTGCATGTTGACTTGGTGCGCCGACTGCTCGAAAACGACGTGCTGGTGGTGCAGACCGGCTGCAGCCAGATATCTCTTGCCAAGGCGGGCCTGTGCACCCCGGAGGCGGCATATTTTGCCGGGCCGGGCCTGCGCGAGGTCTGCGAGGCCGTCGGCATGCCGCCGGTGCTGGGCATGGGCTCCTGCGTGGACAACAGCCGGATTTTGATGGCTGTCACAGAAATGGTAAACGCAGGCGGGCTGGGCGGCCGCATTGCGGATCTGCCGGTAGCGGGTGCCGCACCCGAATGGTACAGCGAAAAGGCCGTGGCCATCGGGCAGTATTTCGTGGCCTCTGGCGTGTTTACAGTGTTCGGCGTGACCTTTCCCGTAACCGAGGGCACCGGTTTTCACAAATACATGTTTGAAGAACTCGAACAGCAGGGACTCGGGAAATGGGCCTTTACTCCGGATCCCGAAGAAATGGCGCAGATGATGATCACCCATATTGACGGAAAAAGAAAGGCCCTGGGCATTGACAAGGCACGGGAGCGGGTCCTGGTGGATATGGCCGCCCGCAGGGACCTTGGCACTTAATATTATGAAAGCTCCGTATGCTGGATTAAAACCGGCAAGTCTTGATAAAGGGGCCGCTGTCAGGGCCTTGCCGGATGTTTTTATCGGGAAGCAACAATCAGTCTGAAACTCAATGACACAGTCCGCATTTTTCCGTGCCGGCCGGTGGGTTGCGCTTTGCTCTGACTATGGTCGGTTTGTATTTATCCGACTGCTTTGCACCTTTCTCCATTGCCAATAGCAATCCCAGGGCGAGAACAAGTCCGATAAATCCGATTCCTGCGGCAAGCATAGACGGATCAGCACCCAGGGAGGGGGCAAAATAATTACCGAGAACAGCTCCTATTGCCATTGCAAAGACGGGAAAAATATAGACCAGCAATGAAAGCCCGAGTCTGCGGCCGGAGCCGTATTCCAGTGTCACGGTATCCCCTGCTTTTGCAGGGCACCGTTTGTGTTCCCGGCTCTTTTGCAATGCCGGCCCTGTCCGGCTTGCGGGGGGCACAGCTGCAATTGTAAAAAGGTTACTCCCGCCAGAAAAAAGATGCCGGTTTTGTCATGGCTGTTTTTATTATACGCATTTTTGTTGACTTAAATCAATGCACCCGCAATCTTTTAATGAGACGAAAAGTCCAGCAACCCGTCACCCCGAAACCAATCATCATGGAGGTTATCCGATGAACAAGAGACTTATCAGGGAAAAAATTTACTGGCTGGGAGCCGTGGACTGGGACCGGCGACTGTTTGATTCGCTGATTCCTCTGCCCGACGGCACTACCTACAATTCCTATCTGGTTGAGGGAAGCGAGAAAACCGCCCTGCTTGACACGGTGGATCCGCCCATGGAAGATAAACTAATGGCCCAGCTCGAGGGCATTTCAAAAATCGATTATCTGATCTCCCATCATGCGGAGCAGGATCATTCCGGCACCATCGGCCGGGTCCTGGAAAAATTTCCCGATGCCAGTGTGGTGGTGACCGGCAAGGCCAAAACCATGCTCATGGACCTGCTGCAAATCCCGGAAGACAAGTTTCTCACCATGGATGACGGACAGACGTTGTCCCTGGGCGACAAAACCCTGAAATTCATCCACACCCCCTGGGTGCACTGGCCTGAAACCATGGTCACCTACCTGGAAGAAGAACGGATATTGTTTTCCTGCGATTTTTTCGGCTCCCATATTGCCACATCGGATCTGTATGTCATTGACCAGTGCCGGGTTTATGAGGCAGCCAAGCGCTATTTTGCCGAAATCATGATGCCGTTTCGCAGCATCATTGCCAAAAATCTCGACAAACTCAAGAACTACGAAATTGAAATGATCGCCCCGAGCCACGGGCAAATCTATGATGATCCCGCCTGGATCATTGACGCCTACAGGCAGTGGGTCAACGGGCCGCCGCAAAACCTGGTGGTGCTGCCCTATGTATCCATGCACGGCAGCACCCGGCAGATGGTGGACTATC
>CAZTHW010000110.1:0-8006 GCA_964613595.1 uncultured Desulfobacteraceae bacterium
CGTCTGCATCTTCCTTGTATCTGCGGCAAACTTGAAAATCGCTCAATTTAGGTTTGATTCACAACGGCAATGATGAAAGGGGGGCGGTTTATGAAAAAATCCTATGCCATCGTGGGATGCGGCCGGGTTGGGACTGCGCTGGCCCGCTACCTGGCAGGCGCCGGGTATAAGCCGGCAGGATTTGCAAGCCGCAGCCTTTCCTCTGCCAAGCGAGCCGCAACAGCCGCGGGGGCCAAGGTGCCGGTTTCGGTGCATCCCTGGGATGTTACCCCGAAGGCCGACATTGTCCTGATCACTACGCCGGACGGTGCCATCCGGGAAACTGCGGATAAAATTGCTGAATATGAAGGGTTTGCAAAGGGCGCGGTGGTTTTGCACTGCAGCGGGGCTCTGCCGTCAACCCAGCTTTCGGCGGCCGAAAATGGCGGCGCGCATACCGGGAGCCTGCATCCGCTTCAGAGCTTTGCCGCGGAAGATATCGAGAAAAACCCGTTTGCCGGGATTATGATGGCCGTGGAAGGGCAGGGCGATGCCGTGAAAACCGCTTGGCAGATGGCAGAAAATCTCGGCGCCAGCCCCTTTGAAATCCAAACCGACAAGAAAATGCTCTACCACGCATCCGCGGCGGTGGCTTCCAATTACCTGGTCACTCTGATGCATCTGGCTTTCCAGCTTATCATTGCCTCCGGGGTGCCGGCCTCAAAGTCCTATAGCATATTAAAACCCCTGGTGCAGGGCACTCTGTCCAATGTCGAGAACAACGGGATTCCCCGGGCCCTGACCGGGCCGATTGCCCGGGGCGATGCGGAAACCGTGCGGCATCACATTGCGGAAATCGGTGAAGCGGTTCCCGCGTGCCTGGATCTTTATCGGCAGATGGGCCGGCATACCATTGAGATCGCCTTGGCCAAGGGGGATCTGCCCGAGGAGACCGCCGCCGAACTCAGGCAGATGCTCGGCGGCACGGCGTCATAGCTGTCTGCCCTTGGCGCCGGGCGCATCAGGGGATCAGATCCGCCGGATGCTCAGGGGGCGGGCCTGGAGTTCCCGGTTGGCGGCCTTTAGCTGGTCTTCGCTGGAAATCACGGCAATCGCGGATTTTTGTTCCGGGTTGCCGAAGTATTTTTCGGCCGCTGCCTGCACCTGTTCCAGGGTGACTTTTAAAAGCTGCTGCTTGAAGCTGCGCCGCAGGTCGTCGGACAGCCCGATGAGCTTGCGGTAAAACGACTTTGAAGCCTCCGGCCCCGGCGGATCCGGCCGGTCAATATCCGAACACACCTGCAGAATCGCTTCCTTGACGTTTTCCCGGTCATAATCGCCCGAAATGATAAATTCCGCGGCCGCCTCGTAGACGTGCAGGGTGTTGACAATCTGCGGATCGCGGTAGGAGCCGAAATAAAACAGGCCGTTTTCCATCTGGTAGATGGAAAATCCGCCGTAGGCTCCGCCTTTTTCCCGGATTTCGCGATGCAGAAACATGGACTTGAGCAGCTTGCTGATCACCGCCAGTACCGGGGCATCCGCGTGGGTGATCCGCTGGGTTTCAATGGCCTGGGCCACAAAGGAGACCGCCGTGGAGGTGGCCCATCCCTCACTGGGCAGGTTGGCCTCCGGGGCAAACTCCGGGGGAGAAAATCCGCAGCCCGGGGCCGGGTTCAGCATTTTGCAGAGTGTCTCGGTTTCTTTCACACCGGCTGCCAGGTCGTCCGTCTCGCCGATTAATGCCGCCTGGAAGTTGTTTTCATGAAAAACCGCGTCCGCGATGCGGGAAAAATCCCCGGCAATCTTTTCCAGTCGCGGGGTGTCCAGTTTTTCGGTCAGCTCTTTTAAGTATTTGAGCTGGTGTATGCCGTGCCAGGTTTCGTTCAATGCGCTGGCCGCGGAAAAGTTCCGGGCGGCAAGGGATATGGCCAGCCTGTGGCCGTTGTGTACCACGCTGGCTTCCATGTCGGAGCGGATTTCCATGAGCAGGTGGCCCAGATGCTCAAGATCCGAAAAATCGTATTTTTTCAGCAGGCCCCGGAGCAATTCGAACATATGGCCGATATTTCTCGACAGGCACTTGCCCGATATCGTGAGCATGGGCAAGCAGGGCGCCCCCTCTTCTGACAGCCGGCTTGAAGCCGTGATCGAAAAATCCAGTCCGCCGGTATACTGGTCGATTCGCCGTGCCAGTTCCACGTAATCATACTCGGAAGTCCCGCACTGGGTCATGGCATAGCAGAAAAGCGGGATCATGGGGATCAGTTCGGGATCCACGGACTGAATGCCGAAGGC
This sequence comes from uncultured Desulfobacteraceae bacterium, assembly GCA_964613595.1. GTDB lineage: Bacteria > Desulfobacterota > Desulfobacteria > Desulfobacterales > Desulfosalsimonadaceae > Desulfosalsimonas. The sequence continues at coordinate 2,278 of CAZTHW010000110.1, forward strand.
CGCCGTGTAATAGAGAATGCCTGCGGTGGGCTGGTCGTAGAGATCCGTGGCAATCTGATCGCGGTGGTCCGAGGCGTGCATCACCCGGATGTCGGGCGGGATGTCTTCTTTTTCCAGTTTCGGCAGGCAGGAGAGATCCTCCTGGGCATCCTGCAATTCCAGCAGTGCCTCGGCGTCTTCTCTGAGCTGATCAAGTTCCTTGCGGCTCAGTTGAGATTCCATTGCGGCAAGTGTTTCGTTTTCGCGCTGCCGCCGCTTTTCGTAGAGTTTTGTGTCGGGTTCCAGGACCATACGCACCCGGTGCGGGTTATCCAGAAAGTATTTCCGGATCCGGTCTGCCATCAGGTTTGTGGTTTCCATTTCACGGAAAAAACGCTCCAGCAGTGTGTCAAATTTGAGGGCCATGGCCGGATCCCCCTGGTGGAGCCAGTCTCCGGAAAACCGCAGCAGCAGTTTCATCCCGTAGGGAAACGGCGAGTTGGTGACTTCCTTGCGGTGAAACTCGATCTGGTGAATCGCAGAGTCCACCAGTCGTTGTTCAACGCCTTTTTCCGCAAGATCGGAGAGGACATCGAAGATAATGGTTTCGATTTTTTCGGCGTCCTCCGGGTCCACGTCCTTTAGCCCGCATGCGAACATGGTCTCCTTGTTTTCCGAATCCAGGCCGCTGCCGTCGCTCAACGTGCTGCCCAGGTCTGAATCCATCAGCGCCTTTCGAAGCGGTGCGCCCGGGTTACCGATAAGTACCTGTTCCAGCACGGCCAGTACCAGTACTTCGTATGCATCCCGGATATCAGCGGTCAACCAGGCCACGCAGGCCTGGGCCTTTTTCCGGGTGTCCTCGTCCGGATCCAGTGGATACCGGTATGTGGCTGTGGTCGGGTTTTTCCACCTGGGCTGGGAGGGCACTTCCGTGCCCGGATCAATCCGGGAAAAACGGTGCAGGATGGTGTCTTCGATAAACTGCAGGTGCGGGGCCAGCGGCAGGTTCCCGTAAGTGTAGAAAAAGGCGTTGCTCGGGTGATAGTGCCGCTTGTGAAACGCCACGAGCTGATCATGGGTGAGTTTTGGAATTTCTTCCGGCTCGCCGCCGGAGTTGTAGCTGTATGTGGTATCCGGGTACAGGGCGTTTAGCAACGAACGGGCCATGACCTGGTCGGGCGAGGACATGGCGCCTTTCATTTCATTGTAGACCACGCCCTTATAGACCAGGCGCTGTTTTCCGGTTTCCGGGTCCGGTTCGGGCTCCACTCGATGGCCTTCCTGTTTGAAGCTGAGGCGGTCCAGGCGGGGGAAAAACACCGCGTCGAGATAAACCGACATCAGGTTGTAGAAGTCTTTTTCGTTCTGGGTGGCAAAGGGGTACATGGTCCAGTCCGAGGCGGTCAGGGCATTCATGAAGGTATTGAGGCTCCGCTTCATCATGGAGAAAAACGGGTCCCGCACCGGGTAATTGACCGATCCGCACAATACCGTGTGTTCCAGTATGTGGGCCACGCCCGTGGAGTCCCAGGGCACGGTCTTGAAAATCACGGAAAAGGTGTTTTCCGGGTCCGGACGGCTGATATGAATATGGCCGGCGCCTGTGGCGGGGTGCTTAAGCTCGTAGAAAAAAGCACTGATTTCCGGCAGTTCAACAATTTTTTCAATATGATAGCCACCGATCTCATCTCCGGTTTTCAGGCCGGGATTTCTCGGGTCTTCGGTCTCCTGCATACTGTTTTACTCCGCGTATTGGGTTTGCTGGCCAGTGAATGACACATAAATAAATCGTATATCATACTTTAAACCTCCGGGTAAACAACGGGCCTGTTTTCAACAACAATCTCCGTTTGGTCCCATCCCGATTTGGACATTGTAAAGCGCTTTGCGCAATGGGACGGATTAAAAGGTCTCTCTGGTCATGCTGCATGCTTTACAGGCAGTGTTAAGTTTTAAGTTATTAACTGTTTAAGTAAAATCAAAAACTTATATTTTTATTGCTTGGCGGGCATAACATTTTTTAAACTTTTTAGGAAACCATCAATATTGAGAGCTTTTGGAAAAATCCCGGCAATCATCTCCGCACGAGAAAACCCGGCCGGGTCCTGCAGGCATTTACAATCGAATATCCGGGCGAACACACAGGTTTGCCCCTACGTCGGTTTTTTTGTAGCCTTTCGGGATTATATTGGTGAAATTGACGAGGGGTGGGCCAGGGCGGGACGGCGGAGTGGTTTGTGCAGATGCATCGGGTGCGGCAGCGGACGGCAGATGCACAAACTTCCCCGCCGTCCCGACACTGCGAAAATCGGGGAAGCCCCATGTTTTTTGCAGCGCCTCACAATATTGAAAGCTTCTGGAAAAAATCCGGTATTCAACACCGGGCCGCAAAAAAGAGGAAGAGGGGACAGGCAGGGTATCCGGGTTTGGTTAAATCATACGGGCACGTACATGCCCCGCTTTTTCCGCTGGATTTTACCCTGCTTGTTTAAACGGTATATGATGTTTCTCAGTTTTTTATCGTCAAAATCCGTCTGGGCCTTGATATCTGCAAAGTCGGCCCCGCTTTTGATGTCTTTGATCACGTTTAAAACGACATCCGAGGCGGATTTGTTCCCGGACTTTTTCGCAGCGGGTTTTTGGGCTCCGGATGCCCTGGACAGGTTTTTTTCCAGGTCTTCGATTTTTCTTGTCAGGCGGTTGATATCTTGCCTGGTGGCAATGTCGTAGTGCTTCAAAAAGAATTTGACCATGGAATCAAAACTGGGATTTCGCTTCTTTTGCGTCATTTATCTCTCCTTGATGATTCGTGCATGATAAATAAACCTAAATTGAGCGTTTCAAATTTTTACACGGACCAATATTTTTTATTTTTTTAAGGAATTAAGTCATTTTCAGGTGTTAAAATTTGAAACCCTCCGGGATTTTCAATTTTGCCGCATCTACTGCGTCTGATGCAGTCTCGCATAGTCCACTATAGCTCCTCTGCATCTTCCTTGTATCTGCGGCAAACTTGAAAATCGCTCAATTTAGGATAAAATGAACGCCCCGTTTTCTTTTGAATAGATAAGTCAAATATAAAAGTCAAGGGGTTAAATCGCCATAAAATAATGAGGGAATTTTTAAAAACATGGAGGCCCGGCAAATCGTCAAAGAACCGGTGCTATGCCTGTGGGATGACCGCATAGGTTGCTGTGGCTTTTGCGATCAGCTTCCCGTTGTCGTCGGTGATGTGTGCTTCCCCGAGGGCCGTATTTCTGCCCTTGTGAATGATAGTGGCTTCCACAAGGATGTCTCCCGTGGAAAACGTCTTGATGTAATTGATTTTCATTTCAATCGTGCTGATGGATTCGTTTTTTTCCGTCATGCCGAGCAGGGCGACGCCCACTGCAGAGTCTGCCGCAGAAAAAACCGCACCCCCGTGCGCAACCCCGCCAGCATTGGCCAATTTCCCGGTATAGGGCAGCTTCAGGCGGGCCCAGCCCTTTTTCAAGTCCATGAGTTCCAGGCCCAGCAGGTTCCAGTAAGGAATCTGCTTCCGGGTTTTTTCAAATACGGCCTTTTTAAACGAGGCCTCCAGTTCTTCGTATTCGGGCATATGGTTGATCGCGGTTTGAAGGTTGTCGATTTTCAGGGAAAACGTTGAATAAAGTCCGGGTTCCTGATATATTTTAGATGATCTGGATTATGGATTCCGCCTGGGCAAAGATTTCATCCAAGCATCATACATTACATGAATAAATTGTTGCGTCTTGTCAAGACAGAAGCAAAAACCCCCTTCTGCCCCGGCCAAGACCAGCGCAACGAAAGGAATCGGTGATCTGTTTATAATGTACAGGTTTTCAACTGCTCTGAAATTACCTTGCCCCGAGTGCGGTAAGGCCTCGTTGTTTGTTTTGCGCGCCTGAGCACGGACGGTTTTGCGCTGCCGTGCCTGCGGCGCACGATTTTCATTGGCGGAAGTGGCAGAGGCTATTGATGCCGACATGGAAGAACTGCTGGGAGATGTGCCCTGCGACAGGTTGTAGCTTCTCCGGCAGGGCAGGGAGTTTTGTACATGGTTCGAGGATATTTCCGGATATTGATTTTTGCCTGCGGACTGCTCGTGGGAATTCAGATCCCCGGGGTGATGGATCAATACCAGAAACGGGTTGATGCCCACTTTCAGGAAGTCCGGGAGAATCTCAGCGGATTCCGGGAAACGGCTGACAGGTATTTTAGCGGAAGCCTCGAGTCCTTGATCCTCTACTACAAGGAAAGCGGCGATCCGGTGTTCAGCGTCGATGCCGGCAGCGTGGAAAAAATTTACAACCGTTATAAAATGCTGCGTGCAGAGCAGGAAGCCATGACCGGTCCCTGGTACCGGGCGGGCTTTCATATCGTTTTTGCCCACAACGACGAGTTGATGGCAGAGACGTTTTCTCAATATTCCTACACGGTTGCCCTGACGCCTGGCGCCCTTGCCTGGGGCTTGGGTTCGGCCTTTCTGAGCGCCTTTATTTTTGAGATGCTGCTTGTTTCGCTTTTTCGCGGGGGGCGGCGCTTGATCAGATGGCAGCGCGCCACACCGGCTTCGTGAATTCCACAATTTTTTTAAAACCGCCTAAATCGAGCGATTTTCAAATTTTAACATCTGAAAATGACTTAATTCCTTAAAAAAATACAAAATATTGATCCGTGTAAAAATTTGAAACGATCAATTTAGGAACCGGTAATCCCATCCAAAAAACCGGAGGCGCCATGGAAGAGATACGGCAAAACGCACGCAGTCTGATGAAGGGGTTCTGCAGGGTTTGCCCGGTATGCGACGGACGGGCCTGCGCCGGCGAGGTCCCGGGCATGGGGGGGCTGGGCACAGGCTCGGCCTTTCAGGACAATATCCGCGCCCTGTCAGAACACAAATTTAACATGCGCTGCCTGCACGATGCGGTGGAACCGGAGTTAAGCCTGTCCCCGCTCAATTTAGGAATATGCAAAGTCGCGTAAAAATTTTTTTCTTTGGGGCCAGGTGCCGCAAATGCGGGGTTATTCCTTTTCCCCGGGCACGATTTTTGACCGGAACTGCTTTTTCCGGCCCCTGTGCTTTTTTTCTTCTATGCGGCGTTTTTTTGAGCGGCGCGGCACGCGGGTTTTTTTGCGCTTTGCCGGTTCCTCCAGGGCTTGTTCGATCAGTTCGGCAAATTTTTCGACAGTTTGCTGCCGGTTGGCGGCCTGGCTTCGATGCCGCTGCGCGGAAATCCGCAGCATGCCGTTTTTGTTAATGCGCGTGTGAAGGTTTTCTGCAATCCGTGCTTTTTGTTCCGCGGTCAGGCTGGGTGAATTCTCAACGTCAAACCAGAGCGTTATACGGGTACTGGCCTTGTTCACGTGCTGACCGCCCGGCCCCCCTGCGCCCGAAGCAGTAAATGTCAGTTCATCTTCCTGTATGGTCAGCGTTTCGTTGATGTGTATCATATGCGCAACCGGCAATGGATTTTCCGGATCCGAGGACTTGAACAAATTATCCGGTCTCTGGACGGGTACTAATTATGCCGATTTTCAAGCAGATTGTAAACCAGATCGCGCCTGACGCCTTTTTGCTCCATGCAATGGTGTTGACAACTGCTGCAAATTTTTATAAATTATGATTGTCTATCAGATATGACGGGCTTCGGGGGATAGCGCCGGCGTATCTTTTTAACACCTAAATTGAAAATCCCGGAGGGTTTCTGATTTTGAAAATATAAATGATTATAATCCTTAACAAA
>CAZTHW010000111.1:0-7845 GCA_964613595.1 uncultured Desulfobacteraceae bacterium
CTTTTATGATTTTATTCTACCTTAACATACTGTCTCATTTCTGGGGTCCACTATAATGTGCAGGTAATAAACGCAAACAGGATAAATGTCCTTATGACCTATGTAATAAGGAGGATGATATGGAAAAGATAGCTCTTGTGGGAGGCTCTACAAACAACATAGGCAAGGCGATAGCAGAGGGATTGGCAGGAAAAGGATATCATGTAATCATAACTTCCAGGAATGAAGATGAAGCACGGGCTGTTTCAGAGAATCTGCCCAAGAAAGGTTCTTATTTCAGGGTGGATTATTCTGATGCGAGTTCCATTGACACCTTGTTTTCCTTCATAAAGGATAGATTTAACAGACTCGATGTCCTTGTCAACAATGTTGCTTACACAAAAAATGAATCGATTTTTGATTGTGACTTAACTACCTGGGAGTATACCATCAATACAAACCTCAGAAGCTACTACCTCTGTACAAAATTGGCCTCCGAGATAATGAAACCTCAGGGAGGCGGTTCCATAGTGAACATCACTGTCTCCAGTTCAAGGGGCACAAAAGATAAATTTTCCTACATGGTGTCCAAGGGAGGAGTAAATTACCTTACCATGTGTGCCGCAATAGATCTAGCCCCTTTTAACATCAGGGTAAATGCAGTAGGTTCAGGGCTTGTAGGAAGCCCGGTGGGTTATAAGGAGTATGTAAACAGGCCCCCTGAGAATGATAGGATACCCAAAGGCCATATCGGTGAACCTGTAGATGTGGCAGAGGCCGTAGCATTTCTTGTATCAGACGAGGCTAAATATATCATCGGGGCACTTTTGCCAGTAGATGGCGGGCTTAACATATCAATGTGAAGATTGGAATCATTAGTATCGCACTCCGTTATAATAAATCCTAAATTTAGGTTCAATAAAGGGCATACCTGATGAATGCGACATCGCAATCTGCCATTGCCGTGCCTGCATGGCTTCCGGGGTGGCTTGAAAGCACCTGGCATCTGCTGGCTGCTTATCCTTCCCTGCTGGCTCTTGTTGTGGTGGGGCTGGGCCTGGGACTGGCCTTTGTGGTCCGGGCTTTTATTCTGTTCTGGGGGCTGAAGATCACCACGCATACGGATACCGAGCTGATCGGAAAGCTGGTGCGCATCGGGGCCGGGGTTGCCGCACTGGTGGTGGCCTATATCAGCCTGGTAACTGCGTTGCATGTGCTTCCCATAAGCGAGAAAGCTCTTTTTCTGATCACCCGTTTGCTGGTAAGCATTTTAGTTTTGCAGCTCATCCGGGCGGCCTTAAAAGCCAGCCACGTGGTACTCGATATTCTCGGAAAAATCCAGGATCGGTTCGCCCTGGTCGAGGACCGGACCCTGCCGCTGTTTGACCTGCTTTTTACGGTGGCAATCGTGGCCGCAGGTGCATATGCCCTGCTGCAGATCTGGAACATTGATGCGACCGCATGGCTGGCTTCTGCGGGAATCATCGGTATTGCCGTGGGCTTTGCCGCCAAGGACACCCTGGCCAACCTGTTTGCGGGATTTTTTATTATCGCAGATGCCCCCTACAAGCTGGGCGATTACGTGGTGCTGGACTCCGGCGAGCGCGGGGAGGTCACAAAGGTGGGCATCCGTTCCACCCGTCTGCTCACCCGGGATGATGTGGAGGTGACCATTCCCAATTCCGTGATTGCAAACGCCAAGATCATGAACGAATCCGGCGGCAGGTGGATGAAATACCGCATCCGGCTACAGGTGGGCGTGGCATACGGATCTGATGTGCACCAGGTGGTGGAAGTGCTTGAAACAGCGGCAAAAGCGCATTCCCAGGTCTGCCAGGACCCGCCGCCCCGGGTGCGCATGCGCGGGTTCGGGGATTCCAGCCTCGATTTCGAGCTGCTGTGCTGGATCGAGCGTCCCGTGCTCAGGGGGGCGGTGGCCCATGAACTCTACATGAAGGTTTATGACGCGCTGAATGCCAACGGCATAGAAATCCCCTTCCCGCAGCGGGATCTGTGGGTTCGGAGGCTGCCGGACGCATATAATGCGACCTGATAAAAAAATTCTATAAAAGAAGGTGACGCAACAATGCGTATCCTTGCCCTGGGGCTGTTGCTGGCTATGCTTCTTGCCGCCTGCGAAAACCCCGCACAGTATTCACTTGAAAAGGAACAAAAAAACGTGTCCGGAAAAACCGTTGTGCTCGTGCATGGCTACAGCAAGGGGCCCGCGGACATGAACACGCTTGCGGATTTTCTAAAAGCCGCCGGTTACAGGCCAGTAACAGTGGATCTGCCCCTGACATTTGATCACGTGCAGGAGGCGGCAGAGATTTTCGAGAAAAAAGTGGAAAAAATTTTATCCGGAGTGCCGGATAACGAATCAATTGCAATGGTGGGCCACAGTACCGGCGGTATTGTGATCCGCTATTTTCTGTCGCATTCCCCGTATTACAAGCGGGTGGACCGGGCCGTGCTCATTGCCACGCCCAACCGGGGGAGCAGGCTTGCGGGCATGGCCGGAGAAATATCGGATCTGCTGGTGGAGACCTTTGCCACCCTGGACTCCCTGCGGCCGGAAAAAATCGGCGAGTTGTCGCTTGACGACCCGGAGGAAACCAGGATCGGCGCAATTGCCGGAAACAAGGGAAACCTTGCCCTCGGCCGGCTACTGGAAAAGGAACACGACGGCCGGGTTGAGGTTCGATCCGTGTATTATCCCGGACTGGATGATTTTATTGTTTTACCTTACAACCATGACGAAATCCACCACAGACAGGAAACCGCATCCCTGGTTATCCGTTTTCTGGAATCCGGGCGGTTTACGGAAACATCGGATTGAAATATCGGTTTTGCGGTCCTATATTACAGTTATAATCGTTATATATACAAATGGTTGCAACTGAGAAAAGGCGGACACACAGTCCGCCCCTACAGGTATCGGCGGACAATCGGTCCGCCGATACAGATATACGATTGTCAATACATGCATTCTTTTGGAAGAACTCATCAACAATTTATAAAACAAAATTTTTGCGGATTCTGCTGAAATGAAATTCTACCGTGTAATCGTATGGCTGCTGCGGGTTTTCAGCCGCCTCTATTTTGTCCAGGTACGCAGCCTGCATCCGGAGCGCATCCCCGGCTCCGGCCCCGTAATCCTGGCGGCCAATCACCCCGCCTCCATTCTCGATGCGATTCTGCTTGCAACACAGACCCCGCGCCAGATCCATTTTATGGCCCATAGCCGTCTGTTTAAAAACCGTTTTGTGGGCGCCCTGCTGTGGGGCCTGGGAGCAATCCCCGTATACCAGGCCCGGGAAACCGAAGATTACGGCAGTCGCAACCTGGCCGTATTCGGCAAGGTATATGAACTGTTTGAAAGGGGAGGATGCCTGGGGCTTTTTCCCGAGGGCGGCAATTCTCCGCCCGGTCAGATTGCGCAGCTTCGCACGGGCGGCGCCAGAATGGCACTGGGCGCGGAAGAACGCAACAACTACAGGCTCGGGCTGAGCATCGTGCCGGTGGGCATGAATTACGAGCACCGGGACTTGTTCATGTCATCGGCGCTTCTGCGTTTCGGCCGGCCGCTTTACGCGGCCGATTACGCCGGGCTGCACCGCGATGACCCGGCAGAGGCGGTAAGGCGGCTGACCGCAGACCTCCAGGCATCGCTGCGGCAGCAGGCAACGCACGCAGAAGACGAGCAGGTCGATGAACTGGCCGAAGATCTCTCAGAAGTCCTCGGTTACAACCTTGCGCCGCTTGCCCCTGAAGCGCCGGAACCGGAGACTGCAGACACAAAGCCGCAATCGCGTATAAAACGATGGTTGTGGAAACTGCTGGAATGGTACAGACCCGATCCCGGGAAAACTGTTGATCCGTTTGAATCCCGTGCCAGGAATCGCAAGGAACTGACCAATATCCTGGTAAAAGCCGCGTCAAGTGACCCGGATTCGGTTGCGGCGCTTCGCCGCAAGGCGGATCGCTACAAGGACCATTTGCACCAAGCGGAGTTGAGCCAGGCAGTAAAGAGATCCCTGGACAATCCCGTGCGCGAGAGGCTCATTCGCCTCAGAATGACGCTTTACGCATTGCTCATGGCTCCGGTGGCGCTGTTCGGACTGGTACACAACGTTGTTCCCTACATGTTTACAAAATACGCAGCCCGCCTTGTCAGGCAGGAGCCGACCCGGGCCTTTGCCTATTTCGGAGTAGGCTTTCTGGCCTTTACGTTAGCTTACCTCTCACTGGGCTTCTGGCTGTGGTATTTTGCCGGCATGAACTGGAAATGGGTCCTGTGTTATCTCGCACTTCTACCGCCTGCGGGATTTGCCGCCCTGCATTACCGGAGAAACATTCTCATCTACCGCGAAAAAATCCTCGTACGCACTTTTTTCTGGAATCAGGAGGAACTGGTAAGGCTCCTGCGCCGCGAACGGCGGGAGGTAATCCGGCATTTTGAGGAACTGGAGGCGGCTTTCCGAACCCATCAGCCCCCGGCGCATTCCGCCGCCGGCCCGGAAGCATGAGAGGCACCGGCATCCGGTTACTGGTTTTTTCAGGCTTTTCAAGTTCAGCCGTGTAAAGGTGATACCAAGCGTCCTACTGGTTGCCAAATCCGTTTAGGGCCCCGCAGTCCGGGCAGTGCCAGTCAATGGCGTTGCACGACATGGCCCAGACATTTTCGTTCATGCAGCGCTGGCAAATGGCAAATCCGCAGCGGCAGCTCCAGCAGAACAAAGCGGCCTGTCCGCAGATATGGCAGGTTCGGTTTTTTGTCCGGCGCCGGCGCTTTTCCCGCATTTGCGACAGATTCGGTTGAGCAGGATTATTCATGAACAATATCCACAGGGTAGAATATCAAGTGATTTCTTCAGCACGCATTCATCCCTTCAGCGCCCGGTCCAGATCCGCCATGATATCATCGATGTGCTCGATGCCGACAGACAAACGGACCATGTCAGGCCGAACCCCGGCGGCCACCTGCTGGTCTTCGGTGAGCTGGGAATGGGTGGTGCTTGCCGGGTGCAGGGCCAGGCTCTTGGCATCGCCCACGTTGGCCAGGTGAGAAAACAGCTCCAGGCGGTCAATGAACCTGCGGCCGGCATCCCGGCCGCCCTTGATCCCGAATACCACCATGGCGCCAAAGCCGTTTTTCAGGTAGTTTGCGGCCGTGGTATATGACGGATCGTCTTCCAGGCCCGGATAACGCACCCAGCTCACGCCCGGGTGCTGTTTTAAGTAACTTGCCACTGCCATGGCGTTTTCGCAGTGGCGCTCCATTCGAAGCGGCAGGGTCTCCATGCCCTGCAGAAATATCCAGGCATTGTCCGGAGATATGCAGGCGCCCAGGTTGCGCAACGCGACCATGCGCATGCGCATGACAAAGGCAACGGGGCTGTTTTCCCCGAGGTCTGTTGCAAATCGCATATTGAAATTGCTCGGATCCGGGGTGTTAAACAGGGTAAACTTCGGGTCGGTCCAGTCAAAATTGGCCCCGTCGATCACGATGCCGCCGATGCCCGTGCCGTGGCCGCCGAGCCACTTGGTGGCCGAGTTGACCACGATGTTGGCCCCGTGCTCGATGGGGCGCAGCAAATACGGCGTGGTAAACGTGCCGTCGATGATCAGCGGCACATGGTGTTTTTGCGCGATTTTTGCCACGGCTTCAATGTCTGTGACATCCAGCGACGGGTTGCCGATGGTTTCTGCAAAAATGGCCCGGGTGTTTTCATTGACCGCGGCATCAAAGTTTTCCGGATCGCGCGGGTCCACGAACCGGGTGCGGATATCAAACTGCGGCAGGATGCTGTCAAACATCGTGTACGTGCCGCCGTAGAGATTATTGGCAGACACGATCTCCTCGCCTGCGGAACAGATGTTGATAATCGAATAAAAAATCGCGGACGTGCCCGATGCCAGGGCCAGGGCCGCGCCCCCGCCCTCCATGGCGGCCATGCGCTTTTCCATCACGTCCTGGGTGGGATTCATCATCCGGGTGTAGATATTGCCCGCCTCCTGGTAGGAAAACAGGCGGGCCGCGTGATCCGAGTCGTGATACACATACGAGGTGGTCCGGTGCACCGGCACGGCCCGGGCGCAGGTGGCCGGATCCGGGATTTGCCCGGCATGCAGGCACCGGGTTTCAAAACGGTGTTTTTCAGACATAACGCCTCCGGATACGGATTTACTGAAACAATTCCGTGCTGATGTAACGCTCGCCCGTGCTGGGCAGCACAGTAACGATGCGTTTCCCTGCGGACTCGGGCCGGGATGCGATCTCCATGGCCGCCCACGCGGCCGCGCCCGAGGAAATCCCGCAAAGCAGGCCTTCCTGACTGGCAAGCTTTCTGGCGGTATCAAAGGCGTGCTCGTTGCTGACGGTCATGACCTCGTCAATCACGGATTGGTCCAGGACCTCGGGCACAAATCCGGCGCCGATGCCCTGGATCTTGTGCGAACCCGATGCTCCGCCGGAAAGCACGGCAGAATGGGCCGGCTCCACGGCAACGACACGGAAATCCGGGTTGCGGGCCTTTAACACCTGGCCCACGCCGGTAATGGTCCCGCCCGTGCCCACGCCGGCCACAAAAATGTCCACGCGCCCTTCGGTGTCCCGCCAGATCTCCTCTGCGGTGGTTCTGCGGTGGATCTCCGGGTTGGCCGGGTTGGAAAACTGGTCCGGCATAAACGCGTTTTCATAGGTAGCCGCCATTTCCCGGGCGGTCTGGATGGCGCCTTTCATCCCGTATTCCCCCTGGGTGAGCACGAGTTCGGCGCCCAGGTGAGAAAGCAATTTGCGGCGTTCCGTGCTCATGGTCTCCGGCATGGTCAGGCACAGCCGATATCCGCGTGCGGCGCACACAAAGGCCAGGGCAATGCCCGTATTGCCGCTTGTTGGCTCCACGATCAACCCGCCCGGACTGATAATGCCCTGATTTTCCGCCGCATCAATCATGGACACGCCGATGCGGTCCTTCACACTGCCCAGTGGATTGAAATATTCGAGCTTGGCGTAAACCGCTGCCCCGGTTTTCTGCGTGGCGGCTTCGGCGATCCGGTTTAGGCGCACCATGGGGGTTTTGCCCATGGTCTGCGAAACGTCTGCAAAAAGGTGCATGGCTCCGGACTCCCTTGTACAGTTTACACTTTCATGTCTTTTCTGCGATAAATCAGGCGCGGGGTTTCCATGAGCACCGTGGTATCTGCCGGCACGGACTCGGTGATCCAGACGTTGCCGCCGATGACCGAACGGGCGCCGATCACGGTTTCCCCGCCCAGGATATTGGCGTTGGAATAAATAATCACGTCATCTTCGATGGTGGGATGGCGCTTGGTGCCGCGCATCTGTTCGGACCTGCTGCTTGGCACAGACAATGCGCCGATAGTCACGCCCTGGTAAATGCGTACATTGCTGCCGATTTTCGCGGTTTCGCCGATCACCACGCCGGTGCCGTGGTCAATGGTGAAATTCTCGCCGATAACCGCCCCGGGGTGGATATCAATGCCGGTAATGCTGTGGGAATGCTCGGTCATCATCCGCGGCACCAGGGGAACGGAAAGCGCCTGGAAGCGGTGGGCGATCCGGTAGACCATGATGGCAAACATGCCCGGATAGCTGAATATAACCTCGTCATAGCTCTTGGCGGCCGGGTCCCCTTTGAAGGCGGCGATCACGTCTCCTGCCAGCTTCTGCTGCAGCGACGGGATGGATTCGAGAAACGCCAGGGCGGTTTCATAACCGCGCTCCCGGCAATCGCTGCAGGGCTTGTCAAACTTGAAGCACTCGTAACGGATGGCCCGGGTGACCTGCTCGGCAATCCGATCAAAAAGCCCGGATACCTGCCGGCCCATGTTGTACCGGAG
>CAZTHW010000112.1:0-7796 GCA_964613595.1 uncultured Desulfobacteraceae bacterium
CTGATTTTACTTAAACACTTAATCACTTAAAACTTAACACTGCCTGTAAAAAGGATTTTTTACAGGCTAATCAAGGTTCCGGATTGAAGACTTTACGAATTCATTGCGTCCAGAAACTCCTTGTTCGTTTTCGTGCCCTTCATCTTATCGAGCAAAAACTCAAGACTGTCAACAGGATTTAAAGGAGAAAGCAGCTTGCGCAGTATCCAGACCCGGTTTAGCGCGTCCGCGTCCAGGAGCAGTTCTTCCTTTCGGGTACCGGAGCGATTGATGTCAATGGCCGGGTACATGCGGCGGTCCGACAGCTTACGGTCCAGGTGCAGCTCCATGTTGCCCGTGCCCTTGAATTCCTCAAAGATCACCTCGTCCATCCGGCTGCCGGTGTCAATCAGGGCCGTTGCGATAACCGTGAGGCTGCCGCCTTCCTCGATATTTCGGGCAGCCCCGAAGAACCGCTTGGGCCGGTGCAGGGCATTTGCATCCACGCCGCCGGAAAGCAGCTTGCCGCTGGAAGGCACCGTCATGTTGTATGCCCGGGCCAGTCGCGTAATACTGTCGAGCAGAATGACCACGTGCTTTTTGTGCTCCACCAGGCGCTTGGCCTTCTCGGCCACCATCTCGGCCACCTGCACGTGGCGCTCAGCCGGCTCATCAAAAGTGGAGCTGACCACTTCGGCATCAACGGAGCGCTGCATGTCCGTGACTTCTTCCGGGCGTTCATCAATTAACACCACAAACGGCATGACATTTTTATGGTTGCCGATGATGCTGTTGGCGATATTTTTAAGGAGCATGGTTTTTCCGGTTCGGGGCGGGGAAACGATCAACCCGCGCTGGCCGAAACCCAACGGCGTCATCAGGTCCATGATCCGCATGGAGTAATTGTCCGATTCCCGTTCCAGCTTGACCTTCTTTTCCGGAAACAGCGGCGTGAGGTTGTCAAACAGGATCTTTTCCCGCGCGGACTCGGGCTCCTCGAAATTGATCGCCTCCACCTTGAGCAGGGCGAAATACCGCTCGGACTCCTTGGGCTGACGGATCTGCCCGGATACGGTGTCTCCCGTCTTCAGGCTGAAGCGGCGGATCTGGGAGGGAGATACGTAAATATCATCCGGTCCCGGAAGATAGTTGCAGTCATGAGACCGCAAAAAGCCGAATCCGTCCGGCAGGATTTCCAGGGTCCCCTCGCCGTAGATCAAACCGTTTTTTTCAATGTGCGCCTGCAGCAGGGAAAAAATCAGCTCCTGCTTGCGCATCCGGCCAACGTTTTCAATGTTGAACTTCTTGGCCATCCGGGTGAGTTCGTTAATTTTTTTGTTTTTTAATTCAACAATGTTCATTTAGTACCATTCCCTGTTTTTTCTCCTAATTTTTACCCTGAACGATTGAGACAAAAGTACAATCGTGATTCAATACTGCGTAATATTGCGGCTGCACCCGCGCCTCCCGCGCATGTTGCACCGATTTTCGGCAGTCAATTACCGAAATCCGCTTTTGCGGGGCATCTGCAGCGACAAATCACAAGCATTTGTGTCTATTCAAGAATTAGGTAATAAGAGGCCTGATTTAAGATGTTTAAGAAGGAAACGCGACAACGATATTAAACGTCCGGGAGGCAGGTACGTTTATCTGATGAATAAGACACAAAAATTTACATGTCAATCATTTTCGCCCTTTTTTTTACATGCCGCGCGCAATTCTGCATAAATCCGGTCCACTTCCTCCTGCATTCGACCGATGCTCCCGTTGTTGTCAATAACATAATCCGCGCGTTTTCGTTTCTGCGCTTCGGGCATCTGGGTCTTCATCAACGCCCCGGCCTCCTGCCGGCTCACATTGTCCCGGGCCATCACCCGCTGAAGCCGATTCTCCATGTCCCCGCTGACCAGGATGACCGCATCGAAAAACGATTCCAGGCCGGCTTCAAACAATAACGGGACTTCAGCGGCGGCCATGGATGCCCCTTGTTTTTCTGCAGCCGCAAAATGCTTTTCCATCTGCCGCATGACCTCGGGGTGCACAAAGCCCTCCAGGGTTTTCCGGGCCGCGTCATCGCCAATGATAATCCGGCGCAGGCCGGCCCGGTCGATGCCTCCGTCGGGGGTCAGGATTTGCCGTCCAAAGTGGTGCACGATTTGATCGTAAGCTTTCGTTCCGGGCTCAACTGCCTGTCGTGCCAGCTCATCGGCGCTGCACACCGATACGCCGAGTTCCTGGAGCCGCCGGCACACCAGCGACTTGCCCGAGCCCACGCCGCCGGTCACACCGAGTTTAGGCAGACGGCGGCAGCCGTCTGTGCGGGAATCTGTGATATTCATTGCAACAGCGTATCTTTTCCGCTAATGAGTAGCGGTAATAAAAGAACAATCTGATAGCCGAAAAAATGATTTTAATCAAGCCGAAATTTTTACCCCGCAAGCCCGGCATTTATCTGGTGGGCGGCACAGTGCGCGACTGGATGATCGGCAGGCCCACTGCGGATTATGACCTGGCTGTCGCCGGAGATCCCGCCGGGGTCGCCAAATCCATCGCCGCTGCAGCCGGCAGGCGGGTCGTGGTCATGGGCAGACCCGGCCAGTGCGTGTATCGCATCGTTGCCGGCACGGAAACCTATGACCTATCTGCTATCCAGGGAAAAGACATCACCGATGACCTGCTGCGCCGGGACTTTACAATAAATGCCATGGGGCTTCATGTCAAAACCGGAGAAATCATTGATCCGGCCTGCGGCAGAAAGGACCTGGCCGAACGCCTGGTGCGCATGGTTGCGCCCGGGGCATTTGACGCCGATCCGCTCCGACTGCTCCGTGCTTTTCGAATGGCCGCGGTGCTGGAATTTTCCGTGGAGCACCAGACCCTGGCCGCCATTGCCCGGCGGCCGCAAAAAATTGCCGGAGTCGCCGGCGAGCGCATCCGGGAAGAATGGCTGAAGCTGCTGGAAACCCCGGATGCCACGGACCTGCTTTGGCAGATGCACCAAAGCGGCCTGCTCGAGGCCCTGATCCCGGAACTCGGAGATCTCCGGGGCTGCACCCAGAATCGGCATCACCGGGCGGATGCATTTGAACATGCCATGCAGGTATGCCAGGGGCTGGAACAAATGCTGCGCGAAAATGCCCCGGCTCTGAGCCCCGACCGGGAAAACCGGGATCTGCCGGCAGACCCGGAAAACCTGTCCCTGATCAAGCACGCCGCGCTCATCCATGATATCGGCAAGCCCCGATGCAAAACCGCGGATGAACACGGCGGTATCCATTTTTACGGACACGAAACAGAGGGCGCCGAAATGGCCCGGGAAATCAACCGGCGCATGCGCTTTTCCAATGCGGACAGCGAATACGTGGTTTTTCTGGTAAAAAATCACCTGCGGCCGCTTTTTTTGTATCTTCTCCATCAACAGGCAAAGCTCCGGCCCGAGACCGTCAGCCGGTTTTTCATGAAAACCGCGCCCTGGACCCCGGACCTGCTCCTGCTGGCAGCCGCGGATATGGCGGGCAAAAAGGAATCGGATGGCTCCGGTTTTACGGAATTTGCCCGCATGCTTCTTTCCGAATATGCAAACGAGCACCTGCCCGCCGCCCGCCGCCCTCCCCTGATTACCGGCCGCGACCTCATCGCAGAATTCGGCCTTACGCCCTCGCCGCGGTTCGCCCGGATTCTGCGCCAGGTGGAGGAAAAACGGCTGGCCGGAAACCTGGAAAACCGGGAGCAGGCCCTGGCATTTGTCAAAAAAAATCTCGAAAAATCCAGCGGGTAAACAACACGGAGAATCCGTGCCCGACTCGCCGTATCCGACTTTTTTGTATACCCGTTCAAACTGGGCTTGACAGCAAACATCCTTTTTAGTATTGAAATGCATTTTGCAAATGATACCCGTAAAACGGTTTTCGGCATTGACCTAAATTGAGCGATTTTCAAGCTTGCCGCAGATACAAGGAAGATGCAGACGAGCTATAGTGGACTATGCGAGGCTGCATCTGACGCAGTAGATGCGGCAAAATTGAAAATCCCGGAGGGTTTCAGATTTTAAAAAATAAATTGGTATAATCCTTTACAAAATCCTGTTTTTAAAAATCTGAAACGCTCAATTTAGGATTGATGTAAACCTCTGGCAAAAGGAGTAAGCGGCTATGAACATTTTGTTTTTCGGGCCCAACGGAAGCGGCAAGGGCACACAGGGAGCAATTCTCAAGGAAAAATTCAACACTCCGCATATTGAATCCGGTGCCATTTTCCGGGAAAACATCAAGGGCGGGACCGAAATGGGCAAACAGGCCAAGGCCTACATTGACAAGGGCGAGCTCGTGCCCGACGATATCACCATCCCGATGATCCTCAATCGGCTCAAAGAAGACGATTGCAAGAACGGATGGCTTTTGGACGGCTTTCCCAGAAACAAGAAC
The DNA here is from genome assembly GCA_964613595.1 of uncultured Desulfobacteraceae bacterium. Lineage (GTDB taxonomy): Bacteria > Desulfobacterota > Desulfobacteria > Desulfobacterales > Desulfosalsimonadaceae > Desulfosalsimonas. The sequence continues at coordinate 4,404 of CAZTHW010000112.1, forward strand.
CAGGCCATCAAGCTACACGAAGCGCTGAAAAACGAGGGGATGAACCTGGATATCGTCGTGGAAATCGAGCTTGACCGGGAAATCGCCAAAAACCGTATCATGGGCCGCCGCCTCTGCGTCAACGACAACAACCATCCCAACAACATTTTCATTGACGCCATAAAACCGGACGGGGACAAGTGCCGGGTATGCGGCGGCGAACTGCAGACCCGCTCAGATGACCAGGACGAGGCCGCCATCGACAAACGCCATGGCATTTACTACGATACGGAAAACGGCACCCTGGCCGCGGCGTATTACTTCCGGGATGTGGCCGAAAAAGACCCGAACATGTACTATATTACCCTTGATGGCAAAAACAGCGTCAAGGAAGTTGCAGATGAGCTGGTCTCCAAGCTTCCCGCATAGTTTGTGCCCGAACGAAAACTTTGTTCCGGCGGACGTCTGGAGCTGCAGGGTTTCGATGGTTTGACATTTCTGCATAATATCTTAAGATACAAGGTAACCAAATCTTTTTGTAAAGGGGGTTGAAATATTTGAAGGAAATCGCGGTCAAAGTAGAAGACAACGATCTTGAAAAGGCCATGCGCGTCCTGAAGAAAAAAATTCAGAATGACGGCATGTTCAAGCGGTTGCGGCTGAAGAAGAACTACGAGAAGCCCAGCGAATACAGACGTCGCAAAAAACGCGAAGCCCTGCGCCGCCAGCGGATCGCCGAAGCCAAGAAGCGCATGCGATCCCGCAGGTCCTGATGCCTGCAGCACCGATGCAGCAGCAAAGCATCATATTTACGCAAAAACCCGGCCGGCTGCCATTGCCGCCGGGTTTTTTACGCAGTATTTTCCCGGAAAGCAGACGCCATGACGCAAATGACCTATGACCAGTGCCTGGCGGAAATGTTTGCCCTGCGCAGGTTCGGCATCAAGCTGGGCCTGGACATCATTGACACCATGCTCGCGGGCCTGGGAAGGCCGGAAAAAAACTTTTCCGTCATTCACGTGGCCGGCACCAACGGCAAAGGCTCCATTGCCTCGGCACTTGCCGCCATACTGCACGCGGCCGGCTACCGGACAGGGCTCTACACCTCTCCGCACCTGGTGCGCTTTAACGAACGCATATGCGTCAACGGTCAGCAGATTACGGATTCCGGGGTTGTTGAGGCATACCGGGCGGTAAAGGCGGTTGCCCCGGCTGAGCGGGAGCCCACGTTTTTCGAATATTCCACTGCCATGGCCTTATACGCTTTTGATAAAGCAAAGGTGGACTGGGCGGTAATTGAAACCGGCATGGGCGGCAGGCTGGATGCCACCAACATACTGGCTCCCGCCTTGTGTGTTATTTCCAATATTTCACTGGAACACAAGGCCTACCTGGGAAACACCATTGCACAGATCGCCGCTGAAAAAGGCGGGATCATCAAGCCGGAGACCCCGGCTGTAACCGGGGTCCACCAGAAATCGGCCGCAGGCGTGCTGGAAGATATCGCGGCGGAAAAGAACACACCGCTTTTCCGCCGCGGCAGGGATTTCCGGATCCGGAAAAAACAGACAAAAGGCGGGGAACCGGGATTTACCTACCTCGGCATAGACCACAGGTGGACAGACATGCGTTCTTCCCTGCGCGGAATCCACCAGCTCGACAATTCAGCGCTCGTGCTTGCGGCATGCGAAATCCTGATGCGGCAGAATGTCTCGCTGACCCTGGAAGCCGTAAAAAACGGCATGGAAAACCACCGATGGCCCGGCCGCCTGGAAATCCTTGATACCAGACCGTCCATCATCATCGACGGCGCCCACAACCTGATCGCCGCGCGCCGCCTGGCCGCGTTTCTTGCCGATTACGCGGAAAACCGGCGCGTGACCATGGTGCTCGGCATTCTCGATGACAAGCCCTACATGGCCATGCTCAAGTCCCTGCTGCCCCAGTGCGACCGCCTGATTTTTACACGGCCGGTAATTGAGCGCAGCCTGCCGGCCGAAACCCTTTTGCATGCGGCCCGGGAATTTACAGGCCCCGCCGAAATCATAAAAGACGTGGCAACGGCCGTATTTACTGCCATGGACGTGACTTCGCCTGAAGACGTGGTATGCATCGCCGGTTCTCTATACGTGGTGGGCGAGGCCCGGGCGGCCCTGGAAAACGGGCACTGGCTGAATGCCGGATAAAATCACAATTCCTGCTTGACTTCTAAATGCGCGTCCTTTATGGTGCTTGCCGTGTGCGCCCGTAGCTCAGAGGATAGAGCGTCAGCCTCCGGAGCTGAAAGTCGCAGGTTCGAATCCTGCCGGGCGTACCACCTTCCCCCTTTTTCCACCGCACTTCTTTCGGGCAGAAAAGAACGCTTTTTCAGCCCTGTCCAAAAAGTTCGACCATAAATTCGAAACACGAAATCCGAAATTCGAAAAAAGACCGAAACAGGGTGGGAACAGATTTGAAATCCGTCCTTTTACATGGTTGGAATTGCGCCTTTACTTTCGCAGGATCCACATGATGATCGAGATGAGGACACTCACCAGGACCATGGTGGTAATGGGGATGTAGATCTTCATCCCGGGCCGGTCGATGATGATGTCTCCGGGAAGGCGGCCGATGGGGAGCCTGGCCAGCCACGGCCAGAAGAGGCCCGCCAGGACGATGGCAATGCCGATGATGATCAGTGCCTTCTGCATGTGCGATATCAGACCCCGTAATAATCGCGGTACCACGCCACAAAGCGGCGGATTCCGGTTTCAATGGGCGTTACCGGCTTAAATCCCACGGCATCGTATAAATCGTCAATATCCGCGCACGTGGCGGGCACGTCCCCGGGCTGCAGATCCAGGAACTCCTTTTGCGCCTCTTGTCCCAGAACTTCTTCGAGTTCCTCGATAAAGCGCATCAACTGCTCCGGGCGGTTGTTGCCGATGTTGTATATGCGGTAAGGGGCATACGAGGTGCCCGGATCCGGATCATCGCCGGACCACTTTGGATCCGGGTCCGGATGTTTGGCCATGACCCGCACCACGCCCTCGACAATATCTTCAATATACGTAAAATCCCGCTTCATTTTGCCGTGGTTAAATACCTGGATGGGCTCGTTGTTCAAGATGGCCCGGGTAAACAGGAAAAGCGCCATGTCCGGCCGTCCCCAGGGTCCGTAAACCGTGAAAAACCGAAGCCCGGTGCAGGGCAGGCCGTAAAGATGACTGTAGGTGTGGGCCAGCAGCTCGTTTGATTTCTTGCTGGCCGCATACAGGGATACCGGGTGGTCCACGTTGTCATGCACGGAAAACGGCATTTTCGTGTTTGCGCCGTAAACCGAGCTCGAAGAGGCAAACACCAGGTGCCCGACCAAGTGGTGCCGGCAGCATTCCAGCAGATTGACAAACCCCACCAGGTTGGCCTCAACATAGG
>CAZTHW010000113.1:0-3320 GCA_964613595.1 uncultured Desulfobacteraceae bacterium
GAGCTATAGTAGACTATGCGAGACTGCATCTGACGCAGTAGATGCGCCAAAATTGGAAATCCCGGAGGGTTTCTGATTTTGAAAATATAAATGATTATAATCCTCAACAAAATACTGTTGTTAAAAATCTGAAACGCTCACTTTAGGTTATATTTTTTCAAAGAACATGAAAGGCCTTCTCGGCCTTTTGCAGTAACCTATCCGGACAATACTGAAATTAAATTAAACTTCGGGGAAAATATGCCGATTCGAGGATATAGATCAGCTGAACAGGTTTAGTTAAAAAAATACAAAATAATGATCCGTGTAAAAATTTGAAACGCTCAATTTAGGTTATAATAAATGGGATGAATCTGCAAACCTCGGCATCAGGCAGTGCTGGATGCAAATCATGTATTTAAGGAGAAGATGTATGAATTTTCTGAAAAATCAAAAAATCGGCAGTAAATTGATACTCGGATTTGCTGTAATGATCCTTTTTATGGGAGCCATAGGCATAACCGGCTATTGGAGTGTTTCCACAATTAATGAACAGCTCGACGACATATTTTCAATCCGACTTCCGAGCATGGATTATCTTATCGAGGCAGACAGGGACCTCCAGCAGCTCCTGGTGGCAGAAAGATCCATGATTTTTACAAATCCCGGCTCCGCTTTATTCAAGGATCTGCGCAGCGAATACGAAGAAAACATGAACCAGTCCAGGGAGCGCTGGAAGAAATACAAGGCGCTTGCCACAACAGCCAGGGAAAAAAGAATCATTCCGAAATTTGAGAAAACCCGGCAGCAGTGGGAAGCTCTTTCCAGAGATGTCGTGGACGGGCTTGCGGCAAATGTCGGCGGGACAAATACCGCGTTTGAAGATCTGTCTATTGGGTCCGCCAAAGAAAAATTCGAAAATATGAGGGGCTACATTGATCAGTTGACCGAAATCAATCTGGAAATTGCAGAACAGGTCAAAGCTGATGCCGCTTCGGCATACCGCCTGACAATTTTTATATTGCTTGGAATTTGCGGATTCGGCGTGGCGGCCGGTGCGGTGATGGCCTGGGGTATTACCAGAGGCGTTACCGGGCCGTTAAAGAGGGTGATCTCCGGGGCAACCGAGGCATCCAATCAGATTGCTTCAGGCTCCGGACAAATAGCCACATCCAGTCAGTCCCTGGCAGAAGGCGCCAGCCAACAGGCATCAAGCATCGAAGAAACTTCTTCCTCGCTGGAAGAGATGGCTTCCCAGACCAAACAGAACGCGGATAACGCCGAGCAGGCCGACAATGCAGTCAAAGAAACCGTCACCGCGGTGGAAAACGGGGTTTCTTCCATGAAGCGCATGAATACCGCAATAAACGAGATCAAGGAATCGTCCAATGAGACATCCAAGATTATAAAAACCATTGATGATATAGCTTTTCAGACCAATCTGCTGGCGTTAAACGCGGCTGTTGAGGCTGCTCGAGCAGGAGAGGCGGGAAAGGGCTTTGCAGTGGTGGCCGAGGAGGTGAGAAATCTTGCCCAGCGAAGCGCAGAGGCTGCCCAGAACACCTCCCAGCTAATTGAGAAATCCCAGGAAAATGCCGGCCACGGGGTCAGCGTGGCTGAAGAAGTTGCCTCACAGCTCGATTCCATAAAGGAAAGCTCGACCAGAGTCAACACCCTTATCGGCGAGATTGCAGCCGCTTCAAAGGAGCAGTCCCAGGGCCTTGACCAGGTAAATACCGCGGTTTCCGAGATGGACAAGGTGGTTCAGCAGAATGCGGCGGATTCCGAGGAATCGGCCAGCGCCGCAGAAGAACTTTCCTCCCAGGCCTCTGAAATGGAACAAATGGTTGCTGAACTGGAGGTGCTGGTCCATGGCCTGGCAGTTCAAGGCAGGCAGGGAGCCGGGCAGGCTGAAGCACCGCAGCAGAAGCGTCTCAGCCGGGCCGGCAGAAATACCGGCCACGGCGGAACCGGGCAAGAAAGCGGGCATACAGGCAGGAAAACTCCGGCTAACAGCAAGGCCAAGGACAATGAAAGATCCCAGCAGCGGAATTCCGGGCATGTCATTCCTCTGGATGACGATGAGTTCAAGGATTTCTAATATTGAACATAAAGGAAAAACAGATGGGTCAACATATAAGGGAGGTTCGGGAAAACCTTGAGGACCTGGCCGGAAAATATCGGGGTTGACCGCGTATTCGGGATTTGAAACCGGGCATAGTATATGGGCCTGTAATTTGACGGCACAAAAGATATAAGAGAAGTTGACAGAATATAGGGATGTTTTTTATATATTTCATATCAACTTTATCAGAGCCCGGGGGTTGGGGATGCCCATATACGAATTTTACTGTGATCGGTGCCATACGATTTTCAATTTTTTTTCCAGGTCAGTGAATACCACAAAGATCCCGGCCTGCCCGAAGTGCGAAAACAGCGCCCTGACCCGGCGCATGTCCATGTTTGCCGTCACGGGCCGGGCCTCGGAAGAAGATGATGACGATCTGCCCGTGGACTCGAATAAGATGGAGCGGGCCATGGAGATGCTGGCCGGTGAGGCTGACCGGATCGACGAGGACAATCCCTGCCAGGCCGCAGACCTGATGCGCAGGCTGGGCAATATGACCGGGATGGAATTCGGGCCCGGCATGGAAGAGGCCCTGCGGCGGATGGAAAAGGGCGAGGACCCCGAGCAGATCGAAGCGGAAATGGGCGATGTGCTGGAAAACGAGGAGCCGTTTTTTGCAGCCGGCGGCCGCCCGGGCAGACTTCGCCGGAATCTGCCGCCCAAGCGCGATGACACGCTTTATGAATTATAAGCTCCGCCGGAAAGGGTTTTTTCCAGGTATTCCATAAACGCTTTGCACGCGGGTGAAGGGGTACGGTTCGCGTGCGTGGTCAGGTAAAAATTGCGCTGCAGGTCCAGCCCCCGGATCGGCAGAGCTTTTAAAGCGCCGCTCTGCAGTTCATAACTTACTGCAATCGGGGAGAGTACGGATATGCCGATGCCGCTTTTAATGCCCTGGATGACCGAGGCTGTGCTGCCGAGTTCGGCTGCCACGGTAAGGGCTTCCGGTCCGGTGCCGGCTTGTTCCAGGTTTTTTTCCAGTGATTTCAGCGTGCCGGAGCCTTGCTCCCGGATGATAAAAGGCTCGGCGTGCAGTTCGCCCAGTTCCACGGCCTGCCTGCCTGCCCATCTGTGATCCGCCCGCACTATCAGCCGCATTTCGTCGTTGATCAGGGCTTTCTGGAAAATCCGTGCCTTGTCTGTTTCCGCGCCCACGATGCCGAAATCCAGACGGCCGGCGAAGATATCGTCAATAATCTGTGCTGTATCCCCC
>CAZTHW010000113.1:3330-7669 GCA_964613595.1 uncultured Desulfobacteraceae bacterium
CCCCACGTGAACGCTGACCCTGACTTCCGGGTAGCGCCCGGTAAAACCACCTATCAACTGCGGCAGAATATAGCCGCCCGGTATGGTGCTGCCGCCGATTGCCAAGTTCCCGCTGATTTTTCCAAGAAATTCGGCCAGTGCGGTTTCGGTTTGTTCCGTCATCTGCAGCAGGCGGGCTGCGTGATCATACAGAAGCTCCCCGGCAGCAGTGGCAACCGCCTTTTTGCCAATCCGGTCCACCAGCCGGCAGCCGAAGTGATTTTCCAGGTCCCGGATGTGGCTGCTGACCGTGGGCTGGGTGAGGTGCACGGCTTCGGCCGCCTTTGAGAACCCCTCCAGATCGATTACCTTCTTGAATATATACAGTTGCCAGAGGTCCATTGGGAGATCGTTTTTATAGATTTTTTCTATTGAACAAAAAAATCGTATCGGAATTTGCAATTTGCCCTGATCACTGGGAAAGGCTTATATTCTGAAATTCCATAAATAGCACATGCGGGATGAAAACGCAACGGAGGCGATATGAAGGAAATCGATGCCAGGCAGCGGGCGTGTCCCACGCCTGTTATTATGACAAAAGAGACAATCGAGGCCGAAGCCCCGGAGGTGATCCGGGTGCGGGTGGACAATGAAGCTGCAAGTCAGAATGTCAGCCGGTTTTTCAAGTCCAGGGCCTACGAGGCAAAGGTGGAACCCGCGGCAGACGGCTTCGAGGTGATCGGCACCCGGGGGGATGCCGAACCCGGCCCCGGTCCGCAGACCGCCGGCGGGCCTGAGAAAAAGATCATGGTGATGATCACCACAGATCGCATGGGATCCGGTGATGATACCCTGGGCGCAAAGCTGATGGGCAATTTTGTCCGTACGCTCGGGGAGATGAGGCCGGATTTGTGGCGGCTGGTGCTGGTCAACAACGGCGTCAGGCTCGCGGTGGAAGGCGCTGATGTACTGCCGACGCTCCGGGATCTGGAATCAGATGGACTGCAGATCCTTGTGTGCGGCACCTGCCTGGACCATTACGGCCTGCTGGACCAAAAACGCGTAGGCGAGACTACCAACATGCTCGATATCGTTACGGCCATGCAGCTCTCCGACCAGGTAATCAATATCTGATTTCAAATTTATTCCCTGTGTTTTTCCATGCCTTCTTTAAGGCGACGCACGCCTTGCGGGGCCCGGATCCGGAGTCCCTTTTCCCGGTTATTGCCGTCGGTTTCACCTTCCCTTGTTGATTTCCGGCAAATCATGATTAAGTTAACCTTTTGGCTTTCATATGGATCTTAAACAAGGAGGCGGTTTATGACGGACAAACTGGTCGTGATCGGTGGTGTGGCCGGCGGTGCCACGGCTGCGGCGCGCGCCCGGCGCTTAAATGAAAATGCGCAAATCGTGGTCTTCGAACGCGGGCCCTATATCTCTTTTGCCAACTGCGGGCTGCCGTATTACATCGGCCAGGTGATCAAGGAGCGCGACGATCTGCTGGTCACGGACGCCGAATCGTTTACCAGGCGCTATAATGTCGACGTTCGCCTTAACTCCGAGGTGGTGGATATCGACCGGAAAAACTGCGAGGTCGTGGTGCAGAACCGGGAATCCGGCGAGCAGTACCGGGAAAGCTACGGCAAGGTGATCCTCTCGCCCGGGGCGGAGCCCATTCGTCCGCCTTTGGAAGGCCTGGATGCGGCGGACAATGTTTTTACGCTGCGAACCATACCGGATACGGATCGGATCAAGGCCTGGGTGGACAACCGTCAGCCCAAAAGCGCGGTAGTGGTCGGCGGCGGATTCATCGGGCTGGAAATGTTGGAAAACCTGGCTTTCCGCGGCGTCCATGTAACAGTTCTGGAAAAGATGGACCAGGTCATGACGTCGCTGGACTATGAAATGGCCGGGCTGGTGCATGCGCACATGGTTGAAAAGGGACTGGAATGCCGGTTTAACGACGGCATTGCCGCATTTGAGAAAAACGGGGGCACCACCACGGTGAAAACCGAGAGCGGGGCTTCGATCGAATGCGACATGGTGATCCTGGCAATCGGTGTGCGTCCGGAAATCGGACTCGCACGAAAGGCGGGTCTGGAAATCGGCAATACCGGAGGCATTGCGGTTGACAGCACTATGCGAACCTCGGATCCCAATATTTATGCAGTGGGGGATGCCGTGGAAATCCGGCAGCGGATCACCGGTCAGAATACCCTGATTCCGCTGGCCGGGCCGGCAAACCGGCAGGGCCGGATCGCGGCGGACAACGTCATGGGCAGAAAGTCGGCCTTCAGGGGGAGCCTGGGGACTTCGGCTGTCAAAGTCTTTGACCTCACCGTGGCCTCCACCGGATGCAATGAGAAAACCCTGAAGCGGGAAAACATTCCCTATCGGGCCAGTTATACCCATTCCGGATCGCATGCCGGGTATTACCCCGGTGCGGAAATGATTGCGGTCAAGCTCCTGTTTTCCCCGGGTACCGGCCAGCTGCTCGGCGCCCAGGCAGTCGGGAAAAAAGGCGTGGACAAGCGCATCGACGTGCTGGCCACCGCTATTTACGCCGGGTTGAGCGTATTTGACCTCGAGGAGTTGGATTTATGCTATGCACCCCCCTATGGCTCGGCCAAGGACCCGGTGAACATGGCCGGATACGTGGGTTCCAACCTGATCAAGGGCGACCTGGAGAAGATCAACTGGGATGTCGTTGACAATTTGGACCCGGAAAAAGAGATGCTGCTTGACGTGCGAAGCCGGATCGAGCTCAAGACTTCCGGCACTATTGACGATGCCGTGCACATCCCCATTGACGAGTTGCGCGACCGGCTCGGCGAGCTTGACAAAAGTAAAACTTATATCGCTTTCTGCGCGGTGGGCATCCGTTCGTACCTGGCCTACCGGATTCTCGTACAGAACGGCTTTAAAGCCCGAAACCTGGCCGGCGGATTTCGCACCTACCTGGCAGCCACGGAAAATATTTGCCTGATGTAGGCCAGGGAAGGTGCAAATGCGGAGCCGGTCAGAAACAGCCGGCATTTGCGCTTTAAAACCACGAAACACGCAGACAAGACAGGCAACACTGTTGTTTTTTTATATGTTTTGCGCGTTTCGTGGTTTTTTTTGTGTTTTTTTTGCCAAAACCCGGTGTGATGATTACTGCCCTATGTAAGGCAGGGCATGTGCGTGTGCATGCATTATTATCGGCTCATGCTTATATTGAATAAACATCAAAGTCAGGACGCCCCTAATTCAACACATAACAGGAGGTCATTATGACGGATATAACTTTCAAGGGAAATCCGGTAAAAACAGTCGGCCAGCTGCCGGAGCCCGGCGCCCAGTCCCCGGATTTCCGACTCACCTGCACCGACTTGAGCGATACCACACTGGGTGATTTTTCCGGCAAAAAAGTAATTCTCAATATTTTTCCAAGTATTGAAACAATGGTGTGCGCCGAATCGGTCCGGCGGTTTAACGCAGAGGTAGACGGGCTTGATAATACCGAGGTGCTCTGCATTTCCAGGGATCTGCCCTTTGCCCATCAGCGTTTTGTCCAAAACGAGAGGATCGACAACGTCATTTCCGTTTCCGAACTGCGGAACCTGGATTTCGGGGACCAATACGGCGTGCGGATTGCCGACGGCCCGCTGGCGGGGCTGCTTTCACGGGCGGTGGTGGTAATTGATGAAAACGGAAGGGTTCTCTACACCCAGCAGGTACCTGAAATCGGACAGGAGCCGGACTACGCACCGGTGATAGACGCAGTGCGCAGCCTGGGTGCGCAAAGCAGCTTTGAGGAGGTATGTACGAAAATGCCCACCGGCGAGCAGGCCCGTTTTGATGACACTGATGAGCCCTGTGACGACGGGCGGGCCGGAAAGATTTAAGGCGGTATGCAGCCGGGTACACGGAGGAAATCATGGGCATTGATGTGACCGTAAAAATCGGGGGAGAAGCCGGGCAGGGCATCCAGACCGTGGGCGAACTGCTTGCCCGGGCATGTCATCAAAGCGGGCTGTACCTGATGGCGGTAAATGATTTTGAGTCCCGCATCCGGGGCGGCCACAGTTTTATGCAGCTTCGCATCAGCGACCGGCCGGTCAGGGCTCCGGATCACCGGGTTCATCTGCTGATTGCATTGAATGAACGGACCCTGCAGACGCATCGATCCGAGATCGCCGAAGGCGGGCGGGTGATTTTTGACAGCGAAGCGGGCGGATCCGATGAGACGGTCCTGCCTGTTCCCGTCACGAAGCTGGCCCGGGAGGCCGGGGGCCGGATCATGGCCAATACGGTTGCCGCGGGCGCCTGCCTGTCAATGCTGGGCGCTCCGGTCAAGGCCCTTGAACAGGTGCTGCGG
>CAZTHW010000114.1:0-7543 GCA_964613595.1 uncultured Desulfobacteraceae bacterium
TTTAACCTAAATTGAGCGATTTTTAAGTTTACCGCAGATACAAGGAAGATGCAGACTCGCTATAGTCAACTATGCGAGGCTGTATCTGACGCAGTAGATGCGGTAAAATTGAAAATCCCGGAGGGTTTCAGATTTTTAAAATAGAAATGGATGTTATCCTTTCAAATAAATTGCTTTTAAAAATCTGAAACGCTCAATTTAGGTTTAATTTTCTTCCCGGATTGCATTTTATTTGACTTTTGAGGCTATGCCAATATTTTTTAAAATATGTCGTTTCCACACGGTTTATCAGCCCGTAAACCGTACAGGTTTTATTTTTTGAAAACTTCCGGGAAAATGCTGCAAGGCTCGTTGGACAACAATTCCGCATTTTTCCGAAACGATAGCGGCACTGAAAGGCGGTGCCCGCCGCCTGGAAACAAAAAATTTTGAAAAAGGCAAAATCACGACCATAACTCAGACAAGGATAAAAATCATGTCGAACGACCAAACAAACGGCAACGGCCATGTAAGACTGCAAGTGGAGAATGCCTACAAAATTTTCGGCGGCGATCCCGAACCGGCCTTTAAATTAATCGAGCAGGGCAAAAAAAAAAGATGAAATTTACAAAGAAACCGGCCTTACCATCGGGGTTGAAAACGCCAGCTTCTCGGTTTACGCCGGCGAGGTTTTCGTGATCATGGGGCTGTCGGGATCCGGCAAATCCACCCTGGTTCGGCTGCTCAACCGGCTCATTGAACCGACCTCCGGCAAGATCATCGTGGAGGGCCAGGACATTACGCAGATGGACAACAAGGAACTCGTGGACATGCGCAGAAAGTACATGTCCATGGTCTTTCAATCCTTTGCCCTGATGCCTCATTTAACGGTGCTGCAAAACGCCGCGTTCGGGCTGGAAATCATGGGGATTGATGAGAAGAAGCGCCAGGATCGGGCCATGGATGCTTTAAAACAGGTCGGCCTTGAACACGTGGCAAACAGCTTCCCCGCCGCCCTGTCCGGCGGCATGAAACAGCGGGTGGGCCTTGCCCGTGGCCTTGCCGTGGATCCAGATATCATGCTCATGGACGAGGCGTTTTCCGCGCTTGACCCCCTGATCCGCACGGAGATGCAGGATGAGCTGCTCAAGCTCCAGGAAGGAAGCGACAGAACGGTGGTCTTTATTTCCCACGACCTGGATGAGGCCATGCGCATCGGCGACCGCATTGCAATGATGGAAAGCGGCCGGATCGTCCAGATCGGGGCGCCCGAAGAGATCCTGAGAAACCCGGCCGATGAATACGTCAAGGCCTTTTTCCGCGGCGTGGATCCCACCAACGTCTACACTGCCGGCGATATCGCCACCACCACCCAGGTCACCTTCCCCATGCACAAGGCCGGCCTCCGGGCGGTGCGCCAGCGGCTCAATGAATACGACCGCGAGCATGCTTATATTGTGCGCAGGGATCGGACATATGTCGGCGTGGTTTCATTTGACAGCGTAAATGCGGCGATTGAAGACGAATCAATCGCTTCCGAAGACATTAAGCCCGCTTTTCTCGAGGGCGTCGAGCCTGTTGCCAAGGATTCCACGCTCCAGGACATTCTGCCCAAACTGACCGCTTATGAATGCCCGGTTCCGATCGTGGATGAAAACAACAAGTTTTTCGGCACCATATCCCGAAACCTGTTTTTGAAAACCCTAACCCGCGAAGCTGAGGCGGAAGCCGAGGCTGAGGCCGAAGCTGATACCGAGGCCGAAACCGCCGCCGAGGAGGCATAATGTTTTTTGATATATTCAAGTACACCATTCCCCTGGACGACTGGATCGCGCTGGCCGTGGACTGGATCGTGGGCAACTACAGGCCGTTTTTCCAGGCCATTAAATTACCCATCCAATGGATGCTAAACGGCATCAACGACCTGCTGCTGTGGCTCCCGCCGGAAATCGTTCTGATCATTTTCCTGGTTGCCGGATGGAAGGCCGCGGGCTGGAAAGTCGGGATCTTCAGCTTCATTTCCATGGCTTTTATCGGGTTTACCGGGCTGTGGGATGAAACCATGACCACTCTGGCCATGGTGATTTCCGCGGTGTTCGTGGACGTGTTGATCGGCGTGCCCCTGGGCATCGTGTCCTCGCGCAGCGACCGGTTTGAGGCCGTATTAAGACCCGTGCTTGATGCCATGCAGACCACCCCCGCATTCGTCTACCTGGTTCCTGTGGTCATGCTGTTTTCCATCGGCACGGTGGCCGGCGTCATTGCAACGATCATTTTCTCCATGCCGCCGATTATCCGGCTGACCAACCTGGGCATCCGGCAGGTGCACCCCGAACTCATCGAGGCCACCTATTCATTCGGCGCCACCCAGCGGCAGGTGCTATGGAAGGTCCAGATCCCCCTGGCACTGACCACCATCATGGCGGGGCTGAACCAGACGATCATGCTCTCGCTTTCCATGGTTGTGATCGCATCCCTGATCGGCGCCGGCGGGCTCGGCGTACCGGTGTTTGAAGGCTTAAACAGCCTCCAGGTGGGACTGGCCGGCATCGGCGGACTGGGGATTGTCCTGATGGCCATGGTGCTGGACCGGATCACCCAGGCCCTGGGTTCCGGCAAACCGCAGGAATAATTTTGAACCTGGCTGTCTTAAAATATGTTGAAACTTAAAAGAAAAGGAGGATTCCTATGAAACATTTACTGAAAAAAGCCGGACTCGCAGTTGTTCTTCTGTCCGCATGCCTGATGGCATTTCCCGGCAGCTCGTTTGCCGAGGATCTGCCCGGCAAGGGCAAAACCATTCAGCCGGCTGCCGCGACATGGCAGTCCGGGTTCTTCCTGGAAGCTCTGTATTCCAGGGCGTGCGAGGAACTCGGCTATGAAGTAAAGGACGCCAAAAAACTTGCCGCCCCGATCTTCTACAGATCTTTGGCCGCAGGCGACCTGGATTTCTGGGCAAATGGCTGGTTCCCGCTGCACGGGGAATTTCTGCCCAAGAACTGGAAAAAAGATATCACCATGGCAGGCACCGTTGTCACCAAGGGCGCGGTTCAGGGATACCTGGTGTCCAAGGAGCACGTGGAAAAATACGATATCACCTCCCTGGATGATTTCAAGCGCGAAGAGGTCAAGGAAGCCTTTGACGCCAACGGCGACGGCAAGGCCGACATGGTGGCATGCCCGCCGGGCTGGGGATGTGAGAAAAAGATCGCATTTCATATGGATACTTATGGCCTGCGTGACCACATCAACCTGATCAAGGCCGGATACGCTGCCGGAATGGCAGATGCGGTGGCCCGTTACAATGACGGCCAGCCCATTCTGTTTTACACCTGGACGCCGAACTGGACCGTAAACAAGCTCAAACCGGGCGAGGACGTGATGTGGATCAACGTGCCCGAAATTGTTCCCAAAGAAGATCAAAAGGGATTTGAAGAATACATGGTGGCCAAGGGGCTGACCGGTACCGTAACCGACCCCTGCAAGATGGGTTACGTGGCAAACGACATCCGCGTGGTTGCCAACAACGATTTTCTGGAAAACAATCCCGCGGTCAAAACCATGTTCTCCCTGATGTCTGTGCCGTTTAACGATATTACAAGTCAGAACACCAAGATGTATGAAGGCGAGGACAAGCAGAAAGACATCGAGCGGCACGTGGACGAATGGATCGAGGCCAACCAGGGCAAGTGGAACGCCTGGCTTAAGGCCGCCAAGGCGGCTGCCAAGTAACCGGGCATGCCGTGGCTTTTTGAAAAAAATGCCTGAAACGCCTTTTATAAGGCGCTTCAGGCATAACCGGATAGAATCCGTATAAAACCCTCCGGGATGCCCCCGGAGGGTTTATATGATCTATCCGCAGCACACCGTAAAAAACATGTTTGCATATACCCGGCTGCCGCCGGAAACGGGAAATCGCCCATGAAACTCGCAAAATGGCTCGGCTGGATTCTCATCTGCACGATGGCCGCCCTGTGTTTTGCCGGCGGCCCTGCTGCCGCAGACAAGAAAACCTGCAAAATTGCCTATGTGCAATGGTCGGGTGCCACCGCCGCATCCCACGTGGTCAAGGCTGTGCTCGAAGAAGAGATGGGCTATGACTGCCAGCTCACGCCGGTAGGCGCCGCAGCCCTCTGGCAGGCCACGGCCGGCGGAAACGTGGACGGATTTGTCTGCGCCTGGCTTCCCAGCCTTCACCAGCACTATTATGCCAAGGTCGAGGACAATGTCGTCGATCTCGGTCCCAACCTGGCAGGGACAAAAGTCGGCCTCGTGGTTCCGGATTACGTATCCGTGGACTCCATTGCCGGACTTGGCGCCCATGCCGAAAAATTTGACAACAAAATTACCGGCATTGATCCCGGCGCCGGCATCATGACTTTGACAGAAGAGGCCATGGAAGCCTACGACATGGCGGACATGCAGCTCGTCGGCGGAAGCGGGGCGATAATGACCGACGTGCTGGAAGAAAAGATCCAAAACCGGCAATGGGTGGTGGTCACCGGCTGGACCCCGCACTGGAAATTTGCCAGATGGGATCTCAAGTACCTCCAGGACCCGAAAAACATTTACGGCGGTGCGGAATATATCCACACCGTTGTCAGAACCGGCCTTCACAAAGACAAGCCGGATCTTTACCGGTTTCTGGACAATTTTCACTGGGAAGCCCGGGACCTCAACCAGGTGATGAACATGATCCGGAAAAGCGGTGCACCTTATCAAAGCGCGGTAAAATGGGTACAGCAGAACCCGGACAAGGTTCAAACCTGGCTGCCGGATAAACCGGAAGGCAGCAATTAACCAACCGGTGAATTCCCCTGTTGACAGGGCCGGGCTTTTTTGTAATTCTCATGTCTTGCAATGCCGCGGGCAAAAATTTTGCATAAGCGGGGCTTGGACATCACAGGCTGCGTGCAATTTGTATCGTCATATTGTTTGTTGAACCGGAAAAATTCAAAAATGAATGAAAGGAGTGCGGCATGAAGAAAAAGTTATTATTAACCGGTTTACTGGTGTTCCTATTAGGGTTCCCCATGACCGCCACAGCAGGCATTGACCTGGGCCCGCTGACAATAGGCGGAGCGATGCGGGCGAATTACTTGATTGGAGACTACGCTGAAACTTCCCCCTCTCAACCCTCGGGAGCTGAGGACGACGGCGGGAATTTCGTTCTGGACACATTTCGTATCAATATGGACTATGAGCAGGGCCCTTGGATCGGAAAACTAGAGTATCGATTTTACGACGGGTATAACTTTCTGCACACCGGCTGGGTCGGCTACAATTTCCAAGATGACAGCCAGTTGCAGGTAGGCGTCAACCGGGTGCCCTTCGGCCCCGGTCCTTATGGGATATCCCAGAGCTGGTTTTTTGATCAGCACTATTATGTGGGCCTGTCAGACGACATGGATCTGGGTGCGAAATACACTATGTCCGTGGATAAGCTGACCCTGGATTTTGGATATTACGCGATGAGTGAAGGCGATTATTTCGGAGCCACCAAGGATGCTGCCAGATACTCCTACGATGTTGTGGATGAAAGCGAAGATGGCTACGAAGAAGAGCACCAGTTCAACATTCGGGCGATTTACCCCATCGAAATGGGAGACATCACAACGGATCTGGGCGTCTCCCTGCAGTACGGCCTGCTTAACAGCAACGGCCCTCAGGATGACGGCGATCATTATGCCGGATCCATCCATGCGGTCAACCAGTTAGGGAACTGGAAGCTTGCAGCTCAGTTGACTTACTACGAATATGATGTGGAATATGAAGACCCCAGGGGCGAAGAACTGGTTCAGTTCGGAGCCTATGACTTCCCGACACTGGTAGCAGCGGAAGCCATGATTCCGGCCGTTTCCCTGAGCTATTACCTGGAGACCCCCCAGGTGGATTGGCTCGACTACATGATTCCCTATGCGGAATACAGCTCCATCATGAAGGACGAAAGTGCTCATAACGACAGTGAGATGATTGTGCTGGGTTCTGCTTGGGCCCGGGGCGGATGGTACATTTATACCGACTTGGCTTTCTCCAACGGCAACGATTTTGTCGGCGGCGAATCCGGATATCTAACTGCCGGCGATGTAGCATCTGGCGCCCCCTTCTTCACAAGCAACCGTATCGGAGAAAATACCACAGACGACTGGGAATACCGATTTAACATCAACTTCGGCTATTACTTCTAGGCCGACGGGATAGAGCGATTATCCTTTAATCAAAGCGCAAAAGGCCCGGATTTCGAATCAGTTCGAAATCCGGGCCTTTTTTATTTCCGATTCTGCGCGCCACCGGAGACAGATTTTAAATCTGTCCCCACCGGTCTCAATGCACCTAATCCTTGAACACCAGCTTTCCGCCGATCAGGCCGGCCACAATGGCGGCTGCCAGCATGACCAGGTTAAGCAGCACGAAACCGGCCTGCCGGGCCGCCCCGCCTGCCAGAATTTCCGGGTTAAACAAGTACCACAGCACCACCAGCAGGCAGGTGACTGTCACAACCGCTGCAGCCGTGATCTTTGCCGTAAAAATCGGCGTAAGATTGCCCCCGAATTTGCGCTGCCAGGCGTTATACCCGGTATAAAGCACCGCGGGCATGGACACCAGGACCACGACGCTGTTGTAAAACGCTGCTGCCGCCAGGGTTTCCGCGGAAAACAGGATTGCCAGCAGCACGAAAAGCACGGCCACCGGCAAAACCCCGTTTGGGATGTGCACGGACATGGGGTGGGCATGATGCCGGATCATCTGCTCATTTGCAAATTCCATCCAGCCCGCCGGCCGGGCCGGCTGTTTGGAAGCAGCAGACGATTCCGATGCACTCCCGGGTTTTCCCCGGCCCGGATCTGCCTGGCGGGCCTTTTCCACCATGGCCCGCTCGCGCTCAAGCTGCTTTTCCGTCTTTGCCGCCTGGATATCTGCTGCCTCCTGCTCGGAGACTTCCGTGAACTTGCTCTTATCCGCACCGCACACCGGGCATTTCTCCGGCGGCGCCTCTGCCTCGTGAATATAATTGCATACCGTGCAGCGCCACTTTTTCATATCAAGCATCTCCTTTCCGATTTCTCCGATCCGTGCTTATGCGCCCGGCCCCACCAGCGGCAGAACCTTATCCACCCGGAAATACGCCAGGTAGATTTCCGTGTTGTCCGGATCCGTATCCGTTGTCGGGCACCGCCGCCTGGGCTTACGGATCTTTTCCGGGTCCGTGTCCTCGCCTGTTTTTGTCAGATACAGCCGGCACCCCTTGTACCCGGAAGTTTTTTCCATGAACAGGAAGGCCGCCTTCGGGTTTTCCTGCAGGTTTTTGCGGGTCAGGCGGTTGCGCATGATCATGGCCGCAGTGCCGTCTTCGAATATATGCGGCCGGGCATAGACGGCTGCGTTGACCTCTCCGTTGGCCCCGGCAGTGGCCAGCACCCCCGTTCCCTCGGTTTCCTCAAAATATTTTATCAAGTCCTCTTGCATTTCTCCGTCTCCTTTGGTCATGGTTGATAAGCCTGTAAAAAGTCCTTTTTACAGGCAGTGTTAAGTTTTAAGTGATTAAGTGTTTAAGTAAAATCAG
>CAZTHW010000115.1:0-7543 GCA_964613595.1 uncultured Desulfobacteraceae bacterium
GATCAATCTTTTTTATTTTTTAAAGGAATTAAGTAATTTTCAGGTGTTAAAACTTAAAAATCGCTCAATTTAGGTCCTTATTCCTCGGTTTCCTGGCCGTGCGGGCCGTGATGGCCGGGGCCGGATTCGTCTTCCCCCTGGCTGCCGATGCTGTCGCGCATCTGGGTGTCGGCCTGGATGTTTTTAAACCGGTAGTAGTCCATGATGCCGATATTGCCGGAACGCAGGGCTTCTGCCATGGCAACGGGCACCTGGGCCTCGTTTTCCACGACCTTGGCCCGCATCTCCTGGACCTTGGCCTTCATCTCCTGCTCTGCGGCATAGGCCATGGCCCGGCGCTCTTCGGCCTTGGCCTGGGCGATTTTCTTGTCCGCCTCTGCCCGGTCGGTTTCCAGCTCCGCGCCGATGTTTTTGCCCACGTCCACGTCCGCGATATCAATGGAGAGGATCTCGTAGGCCGTTCCCGCATCCAGGCCCTTTTCCAGCACCCGCTTGGAAATGGAATCCGGGTTTTCCAGCACGTTCTTGTGGCTGTCCGAGGACCCGATGGTAGTCACGATGCCCTCGCCCACCCGGGCCAGGATGGTTTCCTCGCCCGCGCCGCCGACCAGCCGGTCGATGTTGGCGCGCACGGTCACCCGGGAAATGGCCTTGAGCTGAATGCCGTCTTTGGCCATGGCCGCCACCATTGGGGTTTCAATCACCTTGGGATTCACGCTCATCTGTACGGCTTCCAGCACGTTGCGGCCGGCAAGATCAATGGCCGCGGCCCGGTTGAACTTGAGGTCAATGTTGGCCTTGTCCGCTGCGATCAGGGCCTGGATCACGCGCATGACATCGCCGCCGGCCAGGAAATGCGATTCCAGGTCGTTGGTGGAGATATCGATGCCGGCCTTGACGGCCATGATCTTGGCGTTGACAATGAGCTTGGGCGAAATTTTGCGCAGCCGCATGAAGATGATGTTAAACAGGCCGATGCTCGCCCCGGAAACCAGGGCCTGGACCCACAGCGAAATCGCGGATCCGACAAAATAGACCAGCACGATCAGCGCAATTACCAGAATTGCGAGAATGATGAGTTGAGCGGGCATAAAGCCTCCTGATTTATGTTATGGGTTATGGGTTATGGGTTATGAGATAGGGGATTAAGATCGAAAATCCGGTTATTCCGAAACTTTGCGGACGATGATGCGGCCACCTTCGACTGCGGAGACCTTGATTGCCGATCCGATTTCAATATAATCGCCCCGGGTGACCACGTCCACCCGCTTTCCGTCGATCCGGGCGGTGCCCGCCGGCCGGAGATCGGTCAGGGCCTCGCCCTCCTTTCCCAGGTATTCGGCGTTTTTTTCGTCATACGAGGCATAACCGCTCTTGCTGGACAATTCGGACTTGAGGGCAAACGGTGAGCGGGCCAGCATTTTCAGCCCGGTGATCATCACCACGGGCAGAATCACCATATCTGCCAGCACAAATACCATCCCGGCAAAAACGGAAATCGAGGAAAACACCATGTACAGCGAATAGCCCAGACATCCCACGGAGATAATCGCGAGCAGGCCGCCGGAAGGAAGCATCACTTCTGCAAGCAGCACCGCGATACCCACAAGGTGAAGGATGACCGGGACGATATAGGGCTGGTTCATTCCGGCTCCTTTCTATCCACGATGATCCGGTTGCCGCGAATATCAATGACCCGGATGGGCGTGCCCTTTTCCAGAAACTGGTTTTCCGTGATCACGTCAAACATCTCGTCGTTGATCTCCGCCTTGCCCGAGGGGCGCAGGTATGTCAGGGCCGTGCCGGTATCCCCCGGCTTCACCATCTGCGATTCCCGGGTCTCCACATTCGCCCCTTTCAGGGATGCCGACAGATATGGCCCTTCCCGGCTGCTGGGAATGCGCGGCATCACATAACGGATGAATATCAGCCCCCCGATCATGGCTGCTACGTATGCACCCAGAACCCGCACACCGTTTTCGATCAATATGTCGGTCTGCCACGGCAGGGATGGATCGGGCACCACGAAACCCTGCATCGACAAAATTATGCCGATCACGATGAGTACCATCCCGGCAAATCCGGCAATGCCGAAGCCGGGCAGCACAAACACCTCCACGCCCAGAAGTATGATTCCGGCCACCAGTATGAAAAACTCCGTGTAGTTTGCCAGGCCCACCAGGTACTGGCTTAAAAACACCAGGGCCAGGCAGAGCACACCCACGGCCCCGGGAACGCCGAAGCCCGGGGATTTGATCTCGATGTACAGGCCGGCCAGGCCGATCATCATCAGAATCGGGGCGATGCCGTCAATCAGCCGCACCAGGGCTTCGGACCAGCTCTCCTCGATGCGGGTCAGCTCGTATTGTCCCACGTCCAGGCGCGTAAGCAGGTCCTCGATGGAATTCACGGTCATCATTGAAAAACCGTAGGCCTTTGCCTCTGTATCGTGCATGGTCAGCAGCTCGCCTTCTTCCACGATGGTCTTTTTGGATGTCGCGGCCGCTTTTTCGTCTTCCGGCAGATCCGCATACTGCTGGGCATCCATGTAGCGGGTGGTACCGTCTGCCATTTTGAGTTCAAAGACCTCCTTTTCCTTGGTGACCATGGCTTCAACCAGGGGGGGCGGATACCCGTTGCGCTCGGCCATGGCCCGGAACTTGGCCCGGATGGGGGACTGGAATTTTTCGCCCAGTTCCTTCGGGCCTTCCGAGGACTGCATGATCGGGGCCACGTCCCCGATGGTGCTGCCCGGGGCCATGGCCAGGTCGCTGCAGGACAGTGCAATCAGTGCACCGGCGGAAATGGCCTTGGGCGAAACATAGGCAATGGTTCGGCCTTTCGGAAACCTGAGCATGGTGTCCACGATCTGCAGTGCCGAATCCACGCGGCCGCCGAACGTATTGATCTCCAGGATGGAAAGGGATTGCGGGTCCTGTGTCGCCTCCTGCCGGGCCCTTTCAATAAAAGCGGCCATACCGGGATCCACGGTGCCGGAAACGGGGATGACAAACACCTTTTGCCCGGCCGGGTCCTGAGCACCCGGATGCGCGGAAAACCAGCCGAAGCACAGCAGGGCAAGGCAGAGGATAAATATCAAGCGGGTCCGGGGGACCGGAATGCGGTGCATGGGCAATCTCTTTGGCTCCACCAGGAATCGAAGGTGATGGGGATATTTTCATTGCTTGGCGGACCAAACACTTTTTAGGCTTTTTACGAAGCCATCAATTTAGACAAGATTATAATCTTTCCCATGCGCCTGTCAACAGGGAGTGTTAAGTGATTAAGTAAAATCAGAAATTTATCATTATAGCGCATTGCACGAGGGCCGGAGCAACTTTTGGCGAAGCTGAGCCGGCGGCCGGGTTACGCTTGACTTTCGGGGCGGGGCGGTCTATAGTGATCTGTATTGATTCTTATGGGTTATTTTTCTCACGGGTCCGGGTCGCCATGAAAATCACCGACTCCCTGCGCGCACCAAAAGACGCTTAATCCGCACAGGTAACGGAATTATTGTTGTCACCACTGTTTTTCCTATGATACGTTGTTCACAAGAAGCTGGTTCAACAAACAGGCGGAGATTCCCAAGGGGGCATCAATGACCGCGAAATACTGGCCGGATGAATACCTCCAGAAGCAATGCACCGCAGAGCAAGCCATGAAACGCCTCAAATCGGGGCAACGTGTATTTGTCGGCTCCTCCTGCGGTGAACCGCAGCATCTGGTTAATATTCTGGTCAACAAAGCGCCGCATTTAAGCGACCTGGAGGTCGTTCGCCTGATGAGCCTTCAGAATTCACCGCTCACCCGCCTGGCCACCCAGGGCAATTTCGAGCAATTCAGCATCCGCAGCATCTACCAGGGCTCGGCCGGTGCTAAGCACCTGGAAGCCAACCGGCCGTTTATTACCCCCATGAACCTCTCGGCCGTGCCCAATCTGTTTAAAAAGCGCTATTTGCCCATTAACGCCGCCCTGGTCCAGGCATCCCCGCCCGACGACTTCGGATGGATGAGCCTGGGGATTTCCGTGGATGTCGGGCCGGCAGCCATCCAGGCCGCAGACCTGGTGATCGTACAGGTCAACCAGGAGATGCCGCGCGTGCTGGGCCACAGCTTCATTCACGTCAATGACGTGGACCTGGTGGTGGAAAAGGACGAACCCCTGCTGAACATTGAACAACTGCCCGAGTTTGAGTCCGCCCACCGGATCGCCCGGCTGGTGGCCAATGTCATCGAAGACGGCTCCACCTTCCAGCTCGGGCTCGGGGCCACGCCCCAGGCCATCCTGCTGGCCCTGTCAGAGAAAAACGACCTGGGCGTACACACCCAGTTTGTCATCGACGGAATCATGGACCTGGTGTCCATGGGCGTGATCACCAACAAGTACAAGGGACTCAACGACGGCAAGATCGTGGCCACCAATGCGGTGGGATCGCCCCATTTATACGAATTCGTGCATGACAATCCGTCGATCGAGTTCTATCCCTCGGATTACGTCAACAACCCGGGCATCATCGGCGAGCACAACAAGATGGTCTCGATTAACATGGTCATGGAAATGGACTTAAGCGGCCAGGCGGCAGTGGATGCCCTGCCGCACAACTATTTTGCGGGGGTCTCGAGCATGCTCGATTTCGTGCGCGGCGCAGCCGCGTGCCCGAACGGCAAGTCGATCCTCCTGATTCCCTCGACCTCCATGGACGGCAGCATCAGCCGCATTGTGCCGGAAATCAAAAGCGGCGGCGTGGTCGTGCCCAGGACGGACGTTTCCTACGTGGTCAGCGAATACGGAGCGGTAAACCTGTTCGGCAAAAACCTCCAGGAACGGGCCACGGCCATGATCAGTCTCGCCCATCCGGACTACCGCAACGAGCTGTTTGAACGCGCCAAGGACCTGGGGCTGATGACCCGGTCCCGCCAGCTCTCGGAATCGCTGCGAAGCGTCTACCCGGCCGGGCTGGAGGAAATCCGGAAAATTGAAGGCCGGTCCGTGACTTTCCGGCCGGCCAAGCCGGTTGATGATCGGCGCATCCAGGAGCACTTCTACAATCTTGACAAGGAAGACGTGGTCGCCCGGTTCTTCTACGAAAAAACCCGGTTTTTGCGCGATGATGTCAAGTCCATCATTGAAACCGACTACGTGCGCAACCTCACGCTGGTGGCCCTTACCGGGGAATTCGGTTTCGGTTCGGTCATCGGCATCGGCGCCTACATGCTGGAGCCGGACAAAAACATTGCGGAAGTGGCTTTTTCCGTGAGCAAGAAGTGGCAGGGCAAGGGTATCGCCAAGATCTTGATCCACAAGCTGGCCGAGGCGGCCCGGGACAATGAAATTGACGGGCTGGTAGCATACACTGAACATGGAAACAGGGGAATGATCAGCCTTTTTGAAAAACTGCCCTATAAAATGCACAAAAACCGGGATGAAGACATCCTCGTTCTCAGTTCCCGCTTTGATGAACCCGTGGAAGCGCAGAACGCCCCGACAAACGCTAACACCAATAAGTAAAGGAGGCTTTTATGACGGAAAATTCACAGGTATACGATGCCCACCTGGAACACTACCAGAAGGTCGCCTATGTCAAGGGGCTGGAGGAATACCGGGAAATCTACAAGCGCTCCATCGATGATCCCGAGGGGTTCTGGGGCGAGCAGGCGGAAAAATACCTGAGCTGGGATAAAAAATGGGACAAGGTCCTGGACTACGATTTTACCGAGGCCCGGATCGAGTGGTTCCGGGGCGGCGTGCTCAACGCCTCCTATAACTGCGTGGACCGGCACATGGACAAACTCGCCGACAAGGTCGCCTTTTACTGGGAAGGCGACGATCCCTCAGAGTCGCTGAGCGTGACCTACAAGGACCTGTTTGCCCGGGTCAACCGGTTTGCCGCCGTACTTAAAAACCACGGCGTAAAAAAGGGCGACCGGGTGATTATCTATATGCCCATGATCGTCGAACTTCCCGTGGCCATGCTGGCATGCGCCCGCATCGGGGCGATTCACGGTGTCGTGTTCGGCGGCTTTTCCGCAGATGCCATTGCCAACCGGATCCAGGACTGCGGGGCAAAGCTTGTGCTCACCGCAGACGGCAACTACAGGGGGGGCAAGCCGGTTTCTTTGAAAAAGAACGTGGACAAGGCCATGGACAAATCTCCGGACGTGGAAAAGGTGATCGTGGTCAGCCGGACCAATGCCGAAGTCGAGATGAAGGCCGGCCGGGACCTGTGGTGGCACGAGGAGGTGGACAAGACCGCGCCGGATGTTTTCGTCAAGCCCGAGCCCATGGATGCCGAAGATCCGCTGTTTATCCTCTATACCAGCGGCAGCACGGGCAAACCCAAGGGCGTGGTCCACACGCACGCCGGCTACCTGCTTTATACCGCCTTTACCACCCGGATGGTTTTTGACTTAAAAGACGACGAGGTGTTCTGGTGCACAGCGGATATCGGCTGGATCACCGGGCATTCCTATATCGTCTACGGGCCCCTGACCTGCGGGCTTACCGGGGTCATGTTCGAAGGCGTGCCCAATTACCCGGATTTCGACCGCTTATGGGCCATCGTGGAAAAATACAAGGTCAACAAGTTCTACACGGCCCCGACCGCGATCCGGGCTCTTGCCAAGGAGGGCGAGGAGCACGTGCAGAAACACGACCTGTCCTCGCTGACACTTCTGGGCACCGTGGGCGAGCCCATAAACCCGGAAGCCTGGCGCTGGTATTACAGGAACGTGGGACGCGACTGGTGCCCGATCATCGATACCTGGTGGCAGACCGAAACCGGCGGACACATGCTTACCCCGCTGCCCGGGGTGGCGCCCATCAAGCCCGGTTCCTGCTCGTTTCCGTTTTTCGGCGTGGATCCGGTAATCCTGGATGACACCGGCGAGCCGGTCCAGTTCCCGGACGAGGAAGGCCTGCTGTGCATCCGCAGGCCGTGGCCCGGAATGGCCCGGACGGTGTACGGGGACCACGAGCGGTTCCGGGAAACCTACTTCAGCCAGGCACCGGGCATGTATTTCACCGGGGATGCGGCAAAACAGGATGCAGACGGGTATTTCTGGATCATCGGCCGCATCGACGACGTGATCAACGTCTCGGGTCACAGGCTGGGCACCGCCGAACTCGAATCCGGCCTGGTGCTGCACAAGGACGTCGCCGAAGCCGCGGTGGTCGGATTTCCCCATCCCATCAAGGGGCAGGGGATATACGCATTTGTGATTCTCAAATCCAGCGCCAGCCCCTCGGATGATCTCAAAAAGGAGCTGATCGGCCAGGTGCGAAATGAAATCGGACCGATTGCCACCATTGACATCATCCAGTTCACAGACGGACTGCCCAAGACGCGCAGCGGCAAGATCATGCGGCGGATTCTCAAGAAAATCGCCGCGGGCAAACTCGACGAACTGGGCGATACCTCCACCATTGCCGATGAAAGCGTCATTGACAAGTTGATCGAAAACCGGGTGCCGGTTGAGGATATGAAATAGAATAGTGCCTGAACGAAAACCGTCTTTTTCGCCAATATCTGTGTCAGGCTCAAAT
>CAZTHW010000116.1:0-7438 GCA_964613595.1 uncultured Desulfobacteraceae bacterium
ACGCAGTAGATGCGGCAAAATTGGAAATCCCGGAGGGTTTCAAATTTTAACACCCGCAAATGACTTAATCCCTTAAAAAAATATAACTTATTGATCCGTGTAAAAATTTGAAACACTCAATTTAGGTGAAAACAATTCCCGTATGGCGGCTTCCTCTGCCCGGCAGACCCCGCGCTCGGTGATAAAGCCGGTCACCAGGCGTGCCGGGGTGACATCAAATGCATAATTGGCTGCAGGACTGGTCTTTGGCATCAACAGGTTTTCATCTATTTTTTCAAATCCCGGCATATAGCGTACCTCATCGGGATCTCGCTCTTCGATGGGAATCTGACCGACCCCATCGCGGATCTGCCAGTCAAACGTGGACGAAGGCAAGGCCACGTAAAAAGGAATATTATTGTCCCTTGCAGCCAGGGCCTTGAGATAGGTTCCGATCTTGTTGGCCACGTCACCGGTGTAAGTGGTGCGGTCCGTACCAACGATAACCAGGTCCACCATCGCCTTTTGCATCAGGTGCCCGCCGGCATTATCCGTGATTACCGTGTGGGGCACTCCGGCAGCACCCAGCTCCCATGCGGTCAAGCGAGCCCCCTGGTTCAGCGGCCGGGTTTCATCCACCCAGACATGCACCGGCACACCTTCTTCATGGGCCGCGTAAACCGGCGCCGTAGCCGTGCCCCCCTTGATGCAGGCCAGCCAGCCGGCATTGCAGTGCGTCAGAATATTTACGGGACTGCCCGGTTTTTGCCCGGCAATTTCATTGATCAAACTAAGGCCGTGCCGGCCGATCCGGTAGGAGTTTTCCGCTTCCTGCTCGGCAATGGCAGCAGCATCCTGCCGCGCGGTTTCAACGCGCCTTTCAGGACTTGCTGCTGCGGCCTTTTCAAGGGTCCGATCCACGGCCCAGGCCAGGTTCACCGCAGTGGGACGGGCGGCCTTGATCCGGTCGCATTCCCGGGCAATATCCTGCAGATCGGTCTGCTGTCCTGCATTTGCCAGGGCGAGGTAGACGCCGTAGGCACCCGTAACACCGATCAGGGGCGCTCCCCGAACCATCATTTCATAAATTGCGGATATGACATCATCCACGGAGTTTAACTCGGAAATCACCAGATCTTGCGGCAGCCGCCGCTGATCGATGATCCGGATTTTACCGTCACCGGGATCCTCCCAGATGGGCCGGGCAGGGGTTTGCTGCTGAGACATTGATTTTTTCCGCGGTATTAAAGATGAAAACGGTTGGAATCTATCTGCGCCTGGAGCTGCGCTCTTCGACTTTTTCTTCGATATAATCGCTGCGCGCCTCGCCGTCTATCGGCCGGTTCCGGGACTTGCACCACTGGATCAGATCCGTGACATCCACATCCACGGTTTCAACCGGATACCCCGATTCCAGCAGCACGCGGTAGGCATTGCCGGCACTGTGCTCCCACTGGGCAAACGTCTGGTCCATGCTGTCCCAGTCGGCTGCCACCTGGCGCAGCAGTTCCCACTGCTCCTCGGTGTACCAGGCAAGGGCAATGGGATGTTCTTTTTTGTGCTTGGACTTTTTTCTTTGATTTTTCTTCATGTTTATAAACATAAAACACCCGGGCGGGCTTTGCAAGCCCTGTGCCCGGGTGCGGGTGTTTTAATCTGTAATACACTTACTCAACGAGCCGGAGATTGTGAGACTGGCGTCGGTACTGATCCACGGATTTGATCTGCTGCCTGAGATCCGCGCAGATTACCTTGAAATACCTGGCATCCCCCTTTTTGTCCGGGTGCATGTGGATATAATAATAGGCAAACAGGGAACCCGGGCAAGCGCCATTCAGCGCTTCCAGCAGGCTCACCAGTTCCCGGGCAATCCGGTAATACGCCGAGATGTCCACCGACCCGCAGAGAACCCGGTCAAGCATCCGTTTGACCTCCCGATATTCGCGGGGACGGACGGCAATCGCCTTTCTGGCATTTTCCAGCGACTGCCGCCGCCGGTTTTTCAGATCCTCCATTGTGGACGGCATTGTATCACTCATGACAACCCTGCTCCGGGGTCCTGTCGCCGGCGTTACATCTCGGTTTCCGGATGAAACACGTTGACCTGCTTGAGGTCCTCGCCGAGATAGGTCCGTTCGTTGGGGCCGAGAACCCCCATTGCCAGGCAGATGATCGTCCAGAGATGCACGACGTTGTAATGCGCCCCGTAGTGCTCACTGAGTTCATGAATCTGGGCATGACAGTTATGACAGCCGGCAACGCAGTAAGCGGCGCCGGTGGCCTGGATCTGTTCGTCTTTAAGGCGGCCGAACTCCAGGCGGGCGTCCTTGTAGCCGGACTGGAGAAACCCGCCGCCCCCGCCGCAGCAGTAATTGTTGGAATGGTTCGGTGTCATCTCAATTAAGTTTTCTTCGCCCACGCAGGCTTTGACCACGTAACGCAGGTCCTCGGCAATGGGGTCGCCGTAGCTTTTGCGCACGATCTGGCAGGGATCCTGAACCGTGAACTTGATGCCCAGGTCCTTGTTCCAGTCTGAACTGACCTTCAGCCGACCCTCCCGGATCCACCTGGCGTAATACTCATAAATGTTTTTGACTTCAAAGCTATGCTCGATCCCGTATTTTTGCAGTCCGGCCCGGACTGCGAAGGTGACGTGCCCTCACTCGGTATTGAGAAACGTCTTGCAGCCCAGTTCGTGGGCCTTGTCCGTTGCGGTCTGCACGATGTGCTTCCACGCATCGTCATCGGCCAGAAACATGCAGTAATTTTCACCGCCCCAGCCCTTGGATCCATAGGTCCAGTCAACTCCGGCCAAATGCAGGATTTTCCACAGGGGGACCATTTCATCGGGCTCGGTCACCGGCTCGCGCGAATTCTGGTTCAGAAAGAACTCGGCGCCCTGTTTGTCTATAGGTGCTTCCATGTCCTTGAACTCCGGCTGGGCCTCGCGGTATTCCTCAAGCACGTCTTCGACCACGAACTGAAAGTCCTCCTCTGTGGCGCCCATGGCGCTGCAGGTATCGGTCTTCAATGCCATATCGCAGGAACCCAGGATGCCTTTAGGACGCTCTTCCCGCGGCCAGGACTGCCGGGCGTAGAAAACCAACTGGGGGATGTTGATTTTCATGGGGCATACATAGATGCATCTCTGGCACATAGTGCACATCCAGACCCAGGAAGTGCTTGTGATTTCTTCATCCATGCCCAGTGCAGCCATGCGCAGAAACTTTCGCGGATCCATTCCCTCCAGGCCGGTTGCCGGACAGCCCGAAGCGCATGCCCCGCAGGTGAGGCACAGGTCGAGGTTGCCTCCTTCCGGCAGGATCTGCTTTACCTTGTCCATGAAGATGCTTTTCTTGGCGCCGCCAAGCTTAATGGGGTTGTCTGTCATATCGCCAGAGCCTCCTTTGGACCCGGCTCAACCGGGCTCCGCTTATAATGTTATTATTTCATCGTATTGCAGGCTTTCGGGTCCGGACGGCTTCCGTTCACCCCGCCCCGCTTTAAGTATATGCTCAAAATAGGCGAGTCTGTTTCTTTCTGTCAAGGATTTTTAGCATAATCTCACATCTCCCCGGAATGCCTGCCCCCGCGGATAAGCGTTGAAGCCCGGGGTTTTCCATGAAGCTTTCCGCCTTGTCAGGCTCTGCAAAAAAGTACCAAGCTCCAAGGGCTTTCGCAGGGGCGGGCCACCCTGTTCCATCCTCTCGACGTTACCCCCGCATAATTCCGGAAGGCTTCAAAACCCCGGCGTAGGGGCGAACCTATGTGTTCGCCCCCTCCCCGGCCGAAAACACAGGTTCGCCTCTACGGATATTTGTTTTGTCCTAAATCGAGAACCTGAACGATTAATCCTGGATTTCTGACCCAATCGGAATTATCTTTTCGGTCTGTCAGGCCACTGCCACATGAGGAGGTGTGAAAATGAATAAGCTCTTTGTATTTTTTACCGCCGGCTGTATCGGGGCACTGGCAAACAGCTTGGTGGTCTGGTTTTTCGGAGATATCGAAATCACAAAAATGGCCGGGGTGGCCATTTCCCCGGCATTGACCCTTCAATGGCTCTACCCGAGAATCGTGTGGGGCGGGATCTGGGGACTTTTGTTCATCCTGCCGCTTTTTAAATCCCGGCTGCTGCTGAAAGGCAGCCTTTTGAGCCTGCTGCCCTCCATTGTGCAGCTTCTGGTGATTTTTCCGAATGCCGGAAACGAGATGGGCGGCATTGCCCTGGGGCTACTGACCCCGGTCTTCGTACTTTTTTTCAACTGGATCTGGGGAATGGTTGCGGCCATTGCCATCCGGGCGGCCCGGTAAGCCGGTTACGCCCCGCACATGCGGGCCTGGACGCCGCTGGCGGGTCCTGCAGGCATTGACAACCACACATCCGGGCGAACACACAGATTCGCCCCTACACCGGAGTTTTTAAAGTTTCCGGAATTAAATGGAGAAAATGTCGAGAGATTCGCACAGGGGCGGGCCGGCGGGAAATTGCTATACCACTTCTTCCCGGAGCCTGGCCCAGATCTCCCGCACGGCTGCGCAGGCCGGAGCATACGAATCGTATTCAAAAAGGGTCCGGGCCTGGACCATGGACCTGGTCATGGCCGGGTCAAAGGGCACCTGCCCCACGCAGGGCACATTGTGCTGCTCTGCAAATTTCCGGATCCCTTCGGATATGGATTCGTTCAAGTCATACTTGTTGATGCACAGCAGGGCGGGCACGGAAAAATGCCGCGCCAGCTCCACGACCCGCTCCATATCATGCCGGCCCGAAAGCGTGGGCTCCGTGACGATCAATACCCCGGAGGCTCCGCCAATGGCGGCAATCACCGGACAGCCCACGCCGGGCGGCCCATCTGTAATCACCATCTCGCGGCCGTTTGCTTCCGCGATTTTCGCCGCCTCCTTGCGCACCAGGGTGACCAGCTTGCCCGAGTTCTCCTCGGCAATGCCGAGCCTGGCATGCACCATGGGACCGAATCTGCAGTCGGAAATATACCAGTAACCGGAAAGATTTTCCGGAAACGCCACAGCACCTTCTTCGCAGAAATAATAACACACCCCGCAGCCCTCGCATTCAAGCGGGTCCACCACGAAATCCGGACGGATCGCATTGAATCTGCACAATTCAATGCACTTGCCGCACCGGGTGCATTTATCCAGGTCAATGGCGGCGGTGTAGCCGGCCGTGAATTCATGGCTTTCCTTTACATTCGGCGACAAAATCAAATGCAGATCGGCTGCGTCCACATCCGCATCACAGAGAACAGGCTTGTCTGCAAGCTGCGACAATGCCGCCACCATGCTCGTCTTTCCGCTGCCGCCTTTTCCGCTGATAACCACCAGTTCTTTCATGATTTTCCCCCGGCGACAAGATTGCAGATATCTGCGTATAGCTTTTCAAAGCGCTCCCGCCACTCCGGGAAGGCTTCCACCACAGGTTCTCCGCGGGAATAGGCTTCCGCAAGTTTCCGGTTATAAGGAATTTCCATGAGGAGCGGGATCTTCTCCGCGGCCGCGTATTCGGCGACCTTGTTGTCTCCGATGTCGGACCGGTTGATAATCAGGCCGCTGGGAATTTTCAGGATTTTCACCGTTTCCACCGCCAGTTTCAGATCATTTAATCCAAACGGGGTGGGCTCGGTGACCAGTACCACGAAATCCGTATCCTTTATTGCAGCGATCACCGGGCAGGAAGTACCCGGGGGTGCGTCGATGACGGCAGTTTCATCCGGGTTGATGCGGGAGCGGATTTGCCGGATTAAGGGAGGTGCCATGGCCTCACCGATGCGAATCCGGCCGTGGACGAAGTCCAGGCCGTTGCACCGGCCATGCTGGATTGTGCCAATGGTTCTTCTGCCCTCTTCGATCGCACCCGCCGGGCAAGCTGCCTGACATCCCCCGCACCCGTGGCAAAGCTCGGGGAATGTCATCACTGTATCGGCAATGGTCACGATCGCATTGAACCGGCAGATCGCTGCGCACTCGCCGCACAGGGTGCATTCATCTTCATTTACCTGCGGAACGGCTATCGTTATGGTCTCATCCGGCTCAAATACCGGCCGGAGGAACAAGTGCGAATTCGGTGCTTCCACATCGCAATCCGCCAGCCGGGCGCTGCCGATGGACAATGCAAGACTGGTGGCCACGGTGGTCTTGCCGGTTCCGCCTTTTCCGCTTGCTACGCTGATGATCATGATCTTAAAAGCCTTTACGCGTAATCATGGGTTCCCATGATGGCTACTTTTTTCATCGGTTCCTCCTTTTCCTGATTCCTAAAGCGCCAATCACATGCCCGTCATGTTAAGCCTCAATTCGTCTCCGGACTTCCAACCAAACGCTGTCATAACCATGTCGACGACCGCCGGAATTAATGCCCCCCGCATTCATGGCTGCCGTGACCGCCTGCACAGAGGTTCTCGCCGGTTTCCAGGTTATCCTGAATATATTGATTCACCAGGGATTCCGGGTCTGTCACAGGCACGCCGGTAACCACCCGAACCCCGGACTGGTCCAGCAGGTCGATGGCCCGCCTGCCGATTCCGCCTGCCAGCACCACGTTGGTTTGTTGTTGCGCCAGCCACTGCGGCAGCACCCCGGGTTCATGGGGCGGCGGAATGAGAATTTCCTTGCTTGCGATCCTGTTGCCCGCCACTTCAATGAAGGCAAATTCCTGACAATGGCCGAAATGTGCTGCAAGCTGGCCGTTTGCCAGCGGAATGGCGAATTTCATAAACCCTCTCCTTATCATGTTGGATTATGCTGCATCTTCTGGTTATGTTGTGTTTCCTGAAAAAACCGGCTGTTTCCGACGAAAATTACATCCAGTGTCCGTCTACATTGGGCCCCCCGGCCGGGCGGAGTTCACCGTTTTTATATTGTGCCAAGGCTTCCCGGACAGTGCCGGACACACCGGTGATCACCGAAATCCCCGCCTGCTCCAGCACGGTATAGGCCTTCGGCCCGCAGTTGCCCGTGAGCACAGCACCGACTCCCTGGTCGGCAACCGTCTTGGCTGCCTGGATCCCCGCCCCCTGCGCGGCATTGAGATTCTGGGTATTTTCAACCACATCATAAGACCGGGTGTTTGGATCCAGTACAATGAAACAGGCAGCCCGCCCAAAGCGTGCGTCAAGCTCGTCATCCAGTGTTTTTCCTTTTGAAGAAACTGCGATTTTCATATTCTCCTCTTTTCGGTAAAGCGGCATCCTTCGTGAATTGCCTGACTTCTTCTAATCCAAGAAAGTCCTTTCTTGCGCTCTTGCGAAATTGCGCTTCGCTGCCCTGACGGCGGTGCGGAAAAGCGGGTTTCCGAGCGGAAATCGAGGCTCCAGGAGGCTCCTGGAGCGAGGAAACTCCTTTTTCGCACCGCCGATCAGCCAAGGTGCTTACGGATTTACTTTCTCCTAAATTGAGCGTTTCAAATTTTTACACGGATCAATATTTTTTATTTTTTTAA
>CAZTHW010000117.1:0-7412 GCA_964613595.1 uncultured Desulfobacteraceae bacterium
TTAATCACTTAAAACTTAACACTGCCTGTAAAAAAGACTTTTTACAGGCTTTTCATTTTTTTTTATTTCTTGGGTTTCTTCTTGTCTCCTATCACCTCATTGGAGATGACCATTTTCTGGATTTCCGACGTGCCCTCGTAAATGGTCAGCACCCGGGCGTCCCGGTATAATCGCTCCACCGGGAATTCCTTGGTGTAGCCGTAGCCGCCGTGGACCTGCAGGGCCTGTCCCGTAACCCGGTTGGCCATTTCCGAGGCATACAGCTTGGCCATGGAGATCTCCTTGCTGCATCTTTCCCCCTGGTCCTTTTTGTCTGCGGCATTGAGCACGAGCTGGCGGGCGGCTTCCACGTCAGTGGCCATGTCTGCGATCATCCAACGCAGCCCCTGGTTCCGGGCAATGGGGCGGCCGAACTGAACCCTTTGTTTGGCATAATCAACGGCCTGGTCCAGGGCGGCCTGGCCCAGGCCCAGGGAAAGCGCGGCAATCCCGATCCGGCCGTCATCCAGTCCGGACATGGCCACGATAAATCCTTCGCCCTCGTTTCCCAGAAGGTGATCGGCCGGCACACGGCAATTGGTAAAGAGCAGGTCCGTGGTATCAGAGGCGCACTGTCCCATCTTGTCCTCCAGTCGGCCGGTGGAAAATCCCTCCATGTCCCGGGTGACCAGGAAAGCCGAAATCCCTTTGTGTCCGGCATCCGGATCGGTTCTGGCAAGCACGATGAACAACTTTGATGTGGCCCCGCCGGTGATCCAGCGCTTGGTGCCGTTTAAGATGTAGCTGTCTCCGTCTTTTTCCGCCGTGGTCTGCATGGAGGCGGGATCCGAGCCGGCCTCGGGCTCGGACAGGGCAAAGGAACATATGAAGTCGCCTGCAGTCATGGGCTTGAGGTATTTTTGTTTTTGATCTTCAGTGCCGAACCGAAGCAGGCTGCCGCAGCATATGGAATTGTGCACCGACATGATCACTGCGGTGGCGGCACAGGCATAGGCTACCTCGGTCATGGCCAGCACATAGGAAACCGTGCCCAGTTCTTCTCCGCCGTATTGTTCGGGCACGAGCATGCCCAGCAGGCCCAGTTCCCCCATTTTTTTGAGGCTCTCGGCCGGGTACTCGTGGTTTTTGTCGCGTTCGGCGGCCAGGGCGGCCAGATCCCGGCGTGCAAATTCCCTGGCGGTTTTCTGGATCATCTGCTGTTCCCGGGTCAGTTGCATTTTGACGCAATCCTCTCTTTTGGTGACGGTTCTGGTTGACTTATTTGCTTCTTGTTATCGTTAACTGGAAGATTGGGCAAGTGCGAATTTCGTTTTTTTGGATTGTATTCAGCGAATACATGCATTTATAACACAATTTTTTTCAAAAACCGAGAACGTTTTATGTTGTTTCTGTTTTGACAGGTAAATGGTGTTTACCGGCGGCAAAACCCGGACGCATTTTTGCCGGTTTTGCCTGTGCCGGGTTTTGCGGCGCGTTTGGCGCCCCGGCGGTCAGTCCCTGGTTAACTGCACGGACATACCGTCTTCCGAGATTTCGCGGATGTTGATG
The DNA here is from genome assembly GCA_964613595.1 of uncultured Desulfobacteraceae bacterium. Lineage (GTDB taxonomy): Bacteria > Desulfobacterota > Desulfobacteria > Desulfobacterales > Desulfosalsimonadaceae > Desulfosalsimonas. The sequence goes on from CAZTHW010000117.1 coordinate 1,549, forward strand.
CCGAAACGATCAAAAGACTGAACCAGGAGATGGTTTGCCAGTTCCCGGGCGGTTCCGTCGAAGTCCACGGCGAGTGTTGCGGAGTTTCCGGTCATCTCGGAAGTTTGTATGCCGGAGACTCCGGATTGGTCCCGCAGCGCGCTGCGCAGGTCTTCGAGATAAAGCAGGACCGAGTCGCCCTGAACCCGGATCATGAACTGGTTATCGGCTTGTTCGGTGTTGCGCCACATGGGGCCGACCCTGTCGGCCAGGTACTTGCCCGCCTGATAGGCCGCGTCTGCCAGGGCAGTCCTGCCGCCTTTGTCCGGATCCTCGCCCGCGGTCAGAGCCTGTTTTTGCACGGTGGTCAGCGTCTTTCCAGTGCCGGCATCAATAACGCGGAGGTTCACATCCGCCTTGAATGTCCGGATGTTTTCCCCCATGCGGTTTGTCGTGGCCTCGGCAACGGCCGTGCCCACGATAACGATGTCGGCATTTAAGCGGTTGGCCATCAGGGAAGCTTCATGATCCGAGGGCCTGGCGCCGGGATCAATGCCGGAAAACAGGTCTCCGGACGACCCGCCGCCGGAATCGGGTCGCACAAGCGTAAAGCCTTCCTGTGTAAAGACCTGCTGGATCGGAGACACGGAAGCCGGCTGGGAAAAATCGGCATATCCCTGCCGCCACCAGTAGTCAAAGCCCAGGTCGTCGATGTTTTTTTCCGCAACCATCAGCAGCACGGCAGGCATTTGATCCGATTTGGTCCGAATACCTGCCTGGCTGAATGCCTGTTGAATTTTCTGCTTTGACACCGTTGCCTGGACCAGGACCTGGTAGTGCTTTTCACCCCGGAATTCCTTTAAAATGCGGTAATCCTGGACGAAGGCATCCTGCCGGGAAGAAAGCATACCGGCAACCGTGGCGAAGTTTTCCGTCAGATCCTGGTTGGAAATCAGCTGTGCGGCCGCGGTCTGGACCGCCGAGAGCAGGCCGCGGGAAACCGCTGCGTTTTTGGCACTGGCCACGTCGTCATATATCCGGCTGTCGCCGAAGGCGATAATGGTCTGCGATTCCGCGGCGGCAGGGCCGCCGGAAATCAATCCGGCAAGAAAAATCCCGAGCATCACCAGCCCGGCAGAAGCGGTTTTTTTCATAATGGGAGAAAACAAACTTGTCATGATCGCCTGTTCCTTGCTTTTCCCTGAATTGAGCGTTTCAGATTTTTAAAAGCAATTTAGAGTTTTGATGCATTCAAAGACCCGGGCGCGGGTCACGATGTCCGGTTTAAGGCATAATCCGCCATTGTCAAAAGGATCTCGCGTTCGGTGGACGGGGCAAATATGTCCAGTTGTTTTTTTGCCTGTGCCAGGTGAGCCGCGGCTCTTTTTTCAGCATAATCGAGTCCGCCGTATTTTTCAAGCAGGCTGAGCAGGGAGTTGAAATCGCTCCGGGTAAATGTTTCGTTGGCAATGATTTCTTCCATGAGCCGCCGGTCGGCGCCTTTGGCCCGGCCCAGGGCGTAAATCAGCGGCAGGGTGAGTTTGCCCTCTTTTAGGTCCGTTCCCGCTGTTTTTCCCAGTTCGGCCGTGTCGGCCGTATAATCCAAAAGATCATCGGCAATCTGGAAGACCAGTCCGAGATGCCGGCCATAAGCGGTAAGCGCGTTTTCCAGCGGCTCAGCGGCCCCGGCGAGCAGGGCGCCGGTGCGGCAGGCCCCCTGGATGAGGATCCCGGTTTTGCGGCGGATAATATCCATGTACTCGTCTTCCGTGATATGAACGTCTCCTTTTTTCATAAGCTGAAAAATCTCGCCCTCTGACATCTCCTCGGTCATTTGCGAGACCACCTGGATGATTTTCGGGTTTTCGGTCTCGGCCACGGTGTGCAGTGCCCGGGCCAGCAGAAAATCGCCCACCAGCACCGTCACCGGCGCGCCGTAAATGGAATGGGCCACCGCCTTGCCCCGGCGCATGGAGGCCCCGTCGATCACGTCGTCGTGCAGCAGGGTGGCTGTGTGGAGAAATTCAAACGTGGAGGCGAACCTGGGGACAAAATCGCTTTCATGACCGCAGATACGTGCACAAAGCACCACCAGCAGCGGCCGCATGCGTTTGCCCCCGGAGAATATCAGGTGGCCGGCGGTTTTGCGGACCAGTTCCAGGTGGGGATCAAGGTTTTGCATCAGGGCGGATTCAATGGCCGCCAGGTCGGGATCCACCCATTGGAGCAGTTTCTGTTTCAACCCGGTCATACCGGAACTCCTGTCAAATCGTATTCATCTGCACGAGTTATATGAAGATCCATATATGTGCCGATTTCCGCGGTGCTGGTTTCAATAAACGTCACGCCGTCGACTTCCGGGGCCTGGTATTGGCTGCGGCCGTAAAAGCGGCCCTCATCGCTTTGTCCCTCTACCAGTACCTGCATGCGGCTGCCGATTTTTTCCCGATTTTTGGCAAGAGAGATATCTGCCTGGCGCTGCATGACCAGGTCGTGCCGATCCTGGGCCGCTTGTGCGGACACGTGACCGTCCAGACGGTGCGACGGCAGATCATCGGCATCCGAGTAAATAAATGCCCCCAGGTGGTCGAATTCCACAGTTTCCACCAGTTCCAGCAGCTCTTCAAAATCCTGCACGGTCTCTCCGGGAAAGCCGACTAAAACCGTGGTGCGCAGCGCCGCATCCGGAAGCGCCGCGCGGATGCGGGCAAAATGTGCCAAAAGCGTTTCCCGGTCATGGTTTCTGCCCATGCGCTTTAAAATCCGGCCGCTTGCATGCTGGACCGCGATGTCCAGGTACGAACAAACATTGTCATGCGCGGCAATCGTCTCCAGGAGCCGGTCATCGATTTTGTCCGGATGGCCGTACAAAAATCGGATCCATGTCTCCGGTGCGGCTTTGGCCGTTTTTTTCAGCAGATCGGCAAACGACGGGCCCGTGCCGAAATCCGTGCCCCAGGAAGTGGTGTCCTGGCCCACCAGCACGATTTCGGCAAATCCTTTATTTGCCAGCAGTTCTGCCTCCCTTGCCACGTCTGCGGCCTCCCGGCTCCGCAGGGGGCCCCGGAGCTTCGGGATTACGCAGTAAGTGCAGTGCCTGCCGCATCCTTCCATGATTTTGATGTATGCAGTGGGCCATGTATCATAAATGCGCGGAGTATGCCAGTAGGCAAGCCCCATGCACGCAGGCTCCGGAAGCAGGCAGGTCCCGGCCGCCCAGGGATTTTCCACGGCCTCGGCAATGCGATCGTATGCGCCGGTGCCCAGAAACACATCCACCTCGGGCAGGGATCGGGCCGTGTCCCGGCCGTATCGCTGCGGCAGGCATCCGGCCACGATCAGGCTCCGGCATTTGCCCTGTTTTTTCCAGTCAGCCAGCGTGAGGATCTCTTCTATGGCCTCGTCTGCCGCGGATTCGATAAACGCGCACGTGTTGACGATAATGATCTCGGCCTCGGCCGGGGTTTCGGCCAGAGTGTGGCCGGCCCCGGAAAGCCTGCCAAGCATGAGCTCGCTGTCTACCTGGTTTCGCACGCACCCGAGACTGGAAAGGTAAATATGCATTGATTCTCTGTTTGGTTTACTCGCCTGTAAAGACCGGTTTGCGCTTTTCCGAAAAAGCGGCAATGGCTTCCATCAGGTCCTTTGACGGGATGATATTGGCGCTGACCGATCCCACGTATTTCAGGCCTTCGTCCACGGTTTTGCCCACCCCGTAATTGAGCACGTCCTTGGATGCCTGCACTGCCAGGGGCGGATTTTCGGCAATTTGTCCGGCCAGGGCCTGTGAGCCTGCCATCAGGGCGTCGTAATCGGCAAATATGTCGTTGACCAGCAGCATCCGGCCGGCTTTTTGCGCATCAAATTCCTTTGCCGTGTATGCCAGTTCCCGGGCATAACCCTGGCCCACGATCTGCGGGATGCGCTGGAGCACTCCCACATCCGCCACAAACCCGACTGCCGCTTCCTTGAGGCAGAAAACCGCGTCCTGCGAACATATCCGGATGTCACATGCTGTTGCCATGTCAAGGCCCGCGCCGATGCAGTGGCCGTGAATGGCTGCGATCACGGGTTTTCTGCACCACTCGATACAGGAGATGGCGTCCTGCATGGCATATATTTTCTTTAAAAGGTCCCACTTGACCCCGCCGGTCTGTCCGCTTTCCATGAGTTCGGGCATCTCTCCGGCCATGCCCATCAGGTCGATGCCGGCAGAAAAGCAGGGACCCCGGCCGGAAATCACCACCACCCGGATTTCCTTGTCCCGGTCCAGGTCCTCGAAAATCGGGATGCTTTCCTTCCAGGCCGGCGGGTTCATGGCGTTTTTCTTATCCGGCCGGTTCAGATAGACCCAGGCCACCGGCGGCTGTTTTACCACTTCATAGAATTCGTAATCGCTCATCAGAACTCCTGTTGGTTTGGGTGTTGAGCATTTATTTCTGCGGCCCGGTCATTGTTTTTGACCCGCCGGCCGGATATCGCCTGAGCATAAATCCGAAGCCAGAAATTCGAAAGAGCCATGAATGCGTCAATTCGCAAATTCCGAAAAATCGATATTCGGATCTGTTTCGGATTTCGGGATTCGAATTTCGGATTTTGATTTTATAATGTGATCTGATTCATAATGCAACATCTGATACTGACCGATATTATTCTTGCGGGATCAGATCATCGTATCGCGGGCGAGATTGCGGTCATGTAGAAATCAAAGACCGAATCGCGCCAGGAGCGGATGTGGGCGGCGATTTGGCTTCCTGCAGTGTGCCCGGGGGTGTCGCTTACGAATTTGAACATAAAACAGCGGGTTTGGAATCTGCGGGCCGCCTGGATAACCGCTGCGCCTTCCATGTCTGAGAGTTCCGCCAAAGATGAGACGCGCCGGCGCTCTTCCGGGTCGATCACCGGTTCCTCCCGGGTTGCCACACGCGCGGTTGGAAAGCCTTCCATTACATCCGGCCGGTGGCAGAAGGGCGCTGCGGTTTTGAAATGGCGGCGGTCGGTTTCCAGCGCCTCCCTGATGTGGTGGATGCTTCCCAGAACCAGCCCATCGCGGTTTGCGCCTGCTGCGCCCAGATTGACGATGCACCCGGGGCGGGCGGTGGTGCAGAGCCAGGCGCATGCCGCGGCAGCATTGGTTTTGCCCATCCCGGAAATCACAAGGATCAGATCTTTGGCATGGTAGACCGGAAAGGGGGTCTGTGCAGCGCGTAGCCAGTCGATTTTTTCCACAAAGGGCTTTGCCTCGATGTAGGTGGCCATGATCAGGCCGATTGGAGGGGTTTTCGGCATTGTTGGGTCCGTTTTCGTTTTTCGATTGCCCGTCTGCCGGCCGTGCCCTAGATCTTTACTGCCGCGGGTGGGTCTTTGTTGTCGCAAAAAATCCCGGCCGGCCGGGGTCCATGCACGCCTTGATTGACATCACCCATTTCGGCGGGGGATCGAAAAATCCCCTGCATGGTGGAGGCGCCTTTTACCGGACAACGCCGGTTTTCTATCAGGAATCAAAAAATTTTCAAAGCCATTTCCTCTTTGATTCCGGCTGAAGCGATTCACGCTCGACGCGGCCGTTGCAGGCATTGGTGTTGACGCATCCGGAACAGCCGCATCCGCAGCCCTGCTCCCCTTTAAAATTCCTGTACAGGTTCCGGGCCATGTAGAACGCTGCGGCGCCGACGATCATAAAAACGATGATGTGTTGGACCATTTCATTTTCCTCCTCTTAAAAGCCAAGCCGGGTGCCGGCCTGGTAGTAGACCGATGCCGCCAGTATGGATGCGAGCACTGTGTTAAATGCCATGACAAACGCCCCCCATTTCAATGAGCCCGCCTCGCGGGCAATACAGACCACGGACACGAAGCAGGGCGAGTAAAACATGACGAAAAGG
>CAZTHW010000118.1:0-7366 GCA_964613595.1 uncultured Desulfobacteraceae bacterium
AGTGTTAAGTTTTAAGTGATTAAGTGTTTAAGTAAAATCAAAATCTTATATTTTCGTTGCTTAGCGGACAGAACATTTTTCAGACTTCCAGGGAAATCCTTTTTTTTCGCTCTTGCGAAATTGCACTTCGGTGACCTGACGGCGGTGCGGAAAAGCGGGTTTCCGAGCGGAAATTGAGGCTCGCAGAGGCTCCCGGAGCGAGGAAACTCCTTTTTCGCAACGCCGATCAGCCAAGGAGCTTACGGATTTCCTTTGTTGCAAAAATACCGCTTTGGCGGAATAAACAGCTTTTTATGAAGCTATCAGTCTTGCATCCTTGTAAGAAAAGTGTAACTTATAGCACGAAGAGCGCGAAGTCCACGAAGAAAAACGGTTTTATCGGCAAATGAAAAACTTCAAACTCATTATCGAATACGACGGCACGAATTTCAACGGGTGGCAGATCCAGAAATCCGGCCGCACGATCCAGGGCGCACTCGAAGCGGCCGTATTCCGGATGACCCGGCAAAACATCCGGGTCACCGCCTCGGGCCGCACAGATGCCGGCGTGCACGCCCTGTGGCAGACCGCCCACTTCCAATGCGAGACCCGCCTTACGGCAGATGAATTTTACTCCGGGTTAAACAGCCTGCTGCCGGCAGACATTGTCATCCATGGCTGCGAGCCGGCAGATGAATCTTTTCACGCCAGATACGACGCCCGGGAAAAGACCTACCGCTATCACATCTTAAACCGGGATCTGCCCGCGGCCATCGGACGGCAGTATGCCTGGCACATCAAAGACCAGCTTGACGTGGAGGCCATGCAGCAGGCGGCAGAAGCGATTGTGGGCACCCACGATTTTGCCGCGTTTGAAAACACCGGCAGCCCCCGGTCCGATTCCACGCGCACGATATCCGCAGCCCGCTTTATATCCGATGGGCACGGTCCGCACCTGGCCTTTGAAATCACTGCCAACGGATTTCTGCGCTACATGGTGCGAAACATTGTGGGCTCCCTGGTCGCAGTGGGCCGCGGCCGAATCACCCCGGCCGATTTTGCCGCCATACGGGATTCGCTGGACCGGAACCAGGCTGCGGCCACCGCTCCGCCCCACGGGTTGTTTTTGGTATCCGTGACCTACTGAAATCCGGTTACGCCGCGGCCTGCGAGATCAACTCCCCGGCCCGGAGGCGCTGGATCTGGCGGTTGTAAAATGCAATCAGGTCCCGGCGCTCGAGCATGCCCAGCAGGACCCGCTCGTCGTCTTCAGATACCACGGGCAGGCTGTCAATATTCTTGGTGGTCATTTTCTGGAGCACGGTATTCAAATCCTCGGATGCCGTGGTGCAAACCACCTCTGTGGTGGCAATGTCGCGCATCACCACCAGCTGTTCAATATCCGGGGCAAAAAGAACGCCCCGTACGTCGGTGCTGGAAAAAATCCCCTCCATCCGGCCGGCTTCATCCATGACCGGAAAATAGTGCTGCTTGGTCCGGGAGAAAAACAGCTTGAACTCCCGGAAAGGCATGTATTCGGGAATGGACTCCACCTTGTGCACCAGGTGCATCAAATCCTGCACCTTCATCATCTGCAGCACATCCACCATGAACTCGCCGGCATGGGCCGGGGAGGCCACCCGGTTTTTGACCTGCCTGCGGTAAATCCCCCAGCGGCGGGAAGTCACATAGCAGATGGAACAGACAAACAGGCTGGGCAGCAGCAACTCGTATGAATTGGTCATCTCGCTGACAAAAATGATCGTGGAAATGGGCGCATTGGACACGGCCGTAAAAAAACCGGCCATGCCCACCACCACGAAGGCGCCCGGATTGGCGACAATGCCGGGGATGAACTGGTGAAACAGCTTTCCGATCACCCCGCCCATGGCGCCGCCGATGACCACCGACGGCCCGAAAACACCACCGCTGCCGCCCGAACTGATGGTAAACGAAGTGGTCAGAATCTTGCCCAAGGCCAGGGCCAGCAACGCGGAGATGGCCAGTTCATTGAAAATGGCCTGCTGGGCGTATCCATAGCCGAAAGCCAGGGTGGTGGGCAGGTAAAAGCCGACCATTCCAGTGAGCATGCCGCCGATGGCCGGCTTGAAATGATTGGGGATGTTAATGGCCCGGAACAGGTCCCCGACGCCGTAAAAGGATTTCACATAAAAATAGGAAAGCCCTGCCAGCACCAGGGCCAGCACAATATACGGGCCGAGCTCCAGCGGATTTTGGAACCTGAACTCCGGGGAATCAAACAGCGTGGCCCAGCCAAAGACCAGGCTGAACAGGCAGTAGGCCACCACAGAGGAAATCCCGGCGGGAATAATGACCTCGGATTCAAAATCCGGATCGCTGTAAAGCACCTCTGAGGCAAACAACGCACCTGCCAGCGGCGCCCGGAATATACTGCCCACGCCTGCGCCGATGCCGGCTGCCAGCATGATCCGTCGCTCCCGCTCGGAGAGCTTGAGCCGGGTAGCCAGAAAAGACCCGAATCCTGCACCGATCTGGGCAATCGGACCCTCCCTTCCGCCGGAGCCCCCTGTGGACAGGGTAATGGCCGAGGCCAGGGTTTTGATAATCGGCACCCGGGCCCGCATGAACCCGCCACTTTGATGATATGCGTCAATGGCGGCATCCGTGCCGTGCCCCTCGGCTTCCGGGGCAAAATGGTAAACCAGCCACCCGCTGAGCAGCCCCCCGGCCGCCGGCAGAAACAAAAGGATCCAGCGGCTGAACTCCGTGGCCGTGGGCGGGAGGATATGGTGCTCGCCCGCCGGTGCGGGCGGCCGGTAGCCCGCCATCCAGTCCATGAAGACATGCGCCCCGAGCTGGCAGAGATACTGGAAAATCACAGAACCCATGCCGGCAATAAGGCCGATAAGCACAAACACGATGCTCCATTTGCCCGCCCGGGCAAGGTTGACCGTACGAATGCGCTGTTTTACGAGCACCGGCAGTTGCTTGATACGGTCCATGTACGCCACGTGGTCTTCTTTCCGGCGATATATGCCCGGGGTAACGGGAAAAACGCTCAGCTCAGATCCTGCACCCCCTGGTAGACGATATCAAACAGGGTTTGGATATCGCTTTGTTCCAGGCAGGAAAAGGCCACCCGAAGGTCATGCTCGCCCAGGGCAATCAGCCCCACCCCGTATTTTTCCAGCAGGTGCACCCGGAGTTTTTCCGCGTTTACGGACTTGAGCCGGATACACATAAAATAACCGGAGTTAAACGGGTAAACATCCCAGGCATCGGCATACCTGGGATCTGCGAGCACGGACTTGACGGTTTCGGCCCGGGACTTTAAAAGATCGTACTTGGATCGCTTTTCTTCCTGGTAATTTGCATCCTGCAGGGACTTTAACACAATGGACTGGCCCAGGTGCGAGCTGTTGGAGATATTGCCGCGCACGCATCCGGCGGTCTTTCGCTCCAGTGCGTCGTATACGGGCGCGGCATCACCTTCGATGGCCGCCCCGTAGGTGATAAATCCTACGCGCAGCCCCCACACGTAATTTTCCTTGGTGGCGCCGTCGAGCTTGACTGCCAGCAGGCGGGAATGACCTTCGCACAGCCGGGCGAACACAGATTCGGTCAGGATCCCCTGTTCGTAGAACAGCCCGAAATATGCGTCATCACAAACCGCAATCACATTGGTGCCGGCTGCGGCGACCCTGGTGAGCACTTCCACGATCCGGTCGGCCTCGGATTCGGTGGCGGTATAGCCGGTGGGATTATGCGGGAAATTAAGCAGCACAATGACCTTGCGGTTTTTTTCAGCCTCTTTTTTCACGCAGTCTGCCAGGCCTTCCACGTTGTATCCGCCGGTTTCGGTGAATATGGGGTAATGGCTGAGCCGGACCTGCTTGCGGACATTGAAGATCATGTTGTAATTGCCCCACATCATGTCCGGCAGGATGACCACGTCCCCGGGGTCGGTCCACACATCGGCAAATATGCTGATCGCATGGGTGATCCCGTTGGTGGCCACGGGCAGACTGACCGTCTTGCCCCCCAGGGAGGGATTTTTTTCATACAGCAGGCCCTGCCACTTTCGCCGCAGTGCCGGGATTCCGTAGGAAGGCGCATAAGTCAGCGATTCCTCGGCTTCCAGGCCGGCAACGGACTGCATCACCGAGGGCAGCACCATGGCCCGGTCGCCTTCCCTGGCAATGCCGATGGTGGCATTGAGCCGGGTGGCCTTTTCCTTTGCCTCGGCACTCTGGGACAATATGCCCTTGGGAAAAAACAGGTTCCTGCCCACATCAGACAGCATGTCGGCCACATGGGCATTGCCCCGGTAGATCACCTCGTTTAACTGCTCAGCAATGGGATTCATCTGCCAAAAGTCCTTTTTCTCAGGTTGTTCATTTCACATAACCTTATAATTTCTCCGATTGTGCCGCAACTGTCAAGAATTATCAATTCCCGCAACATTGCAAAGATGTCATTTTGCCACGATTTCCGGGAGCGCATGTAAAAAAACATTGAAAATCACCAATCAAGGCTTTATATGGAACCATACGATCCAACAGACAAACCTGATACAAATACCCGGCAGAGGTTACAAAATGATTATCGTGACCGGCGGCGCCGGCTTCATCGGAAGCAACCTTATCAAGGCCTTAAACAAAAGAGGCGAAACCGATGTCATAGCCGTAGACAACCTGGAAAACGGCATAAAATTCAAGAACCTGGCGGATCTGCAGATCTGCGATTACCTGGACAAGGAAGAATTTCTTGCAACAGCTGACAAAGGGGCCTTTCCGTTTGCCCGGGTAAAGGCCGTGTTCCACCTGGGCGCATGCTCGGATACCACGGAATGGGACGGCAGATACATGATGCGCAACAATTTTACGTATTCAAAAAAGCTGCTCCATGCCTGTGAAGAACATCAAATTCCTTTTATTTACGCCTCTTCTGCCGCCACTTACGGCGGGTCTGAAACTTTTGTTGAAAAGCCGGAATTTGAAAAACCCCTAAACATCTACGGCTATTCCAAGCTATTATTTGATCAATACACAAGGCGCGTTTTCCCCAAGGCGGGAACCCAGATCGTGGGCCTCAGGTACTTCAATGTATACGGCCCGAGAGAATCCCACAAGGGCTCCATGGCGAGCGTGGCTTATCACTTTTACAACCAGGTCCGGCAGGACGGCAAAATCAGGCTGTTTGAAGGCTCAGGGGGATTCAAAGACGGCGAGCAGCAGCGGGATTTCATATCCGTTACAGATGCCGTTGAAATTACGCTCTGGTTCCTGGAACACCCCGAAGTCTCAGGGATTTTCAATGCAGGCACGGGCAGAAGCCAGACATTTAACGACGTGGCCAGCGCGGTTATAAATCACCACAAAACCGGAGAGATCGAATACATCCCGTTTCCGGCGCACCTGGCCGGAAAATATCAGAGCTACACCCGGGCGGATCTTTCTAAACTGCGTGCTGCAGGCTGCGACCTGGAATTTAAAACCGTTGAACAGGGCGTTTCAGAATATCTGAAATGGCTTGATGCCTCAGGGAAATGACAGCAGCGATTTTTTCGGACGACAACACCCGGCGAATCCGGCACGTAATCCTTGACCGCGACGGGGTGATAAACGAGGAATCGCCGTCAGGTTATATTCTTTCTCCAAAAGCATTTATATGGATTCCCGGCGTAAGGGATGCCCTGTCAATGATTGCAGAAGCAGGCATTGCCATCTCTGTTGCCACCAACCAGAGCTGTGTGGGAAGGGGCCTGATTGAGATAAAGGATCTTGACAGGATACATGATAAGATGAAAATGGAGGCCGCAGAGATGGGCGTCTCTTTTGCAGGCATCTTTTTCTGCCCGCATACACCGGAAAGCGGATGCCGGTGCCGAAAGCCCGCACCCGGGCTTCTTGAGGCGGCAATCAGACAAAGCGGTATCCCCCGATCAGAAACGATTTTTGTCGGGGATGCAGATCGGGATCTCCAGGCGGCTGCGGCTGCGGGAGTTGCCGCATTTCTGGTTCGGACCGGCAAAGGTGCGGATACGGAAAAGGATTTAAAAAACGGCATCATACGGGAAATTGCCCCGGAAAACCTCGCGGTCTTCGATGACCTGCTGTCTGCCTCCCGGGCCCTGACCGCCGGCAAGGAAAGACTTGAAAAATGAGAACATTCGAGGATATCGCAGAAGAGCACATAAACGCACTCCGGGACTCAATCCCGCCATTTGAACAAAGCTTTGCATCTGCTGCAAATCTCTGCACTAAGGCACTGTCGGGCAGCAGCAAAATCCTTGTCTGCGGCAACGGGGGAAGCGCTGCGGATGCCCAGCACTTTGCTGCCGAACTTGTCGGCCGCTTTGAGACAGAGCGCAGGGCTCTTGCCGCAATCGCCCTGTCCACGGACACATCTGCAATAACTGCAATCGGCAATGACTATGGTTTTGATGAAATTTTTACCAGACAGATCCGGGCGCTTGGAAACCGGGGCGACGTTCTCGTGGCCATCAGCACCAGCGGAAATTCCCCGAATATCGTGAACGCAGCACAAGCAGCCGGAGAACTTGGGATGAAAATTATCGCCTTTACAGGCAAAGGCTGCGGGCGGCTCGGGGAAACGGCCGATGTTTTGTTCGCCGCTGCCTCCGGCCGTACCGCCAGGATCCAGGAAATCCACGAAATCTGCCTGCACGGACTGGCAGAAGCAATCGAAACGCAGATCGATCAATAGGCAGCCAATGCAGAAAACACCGAGTCTTGCCAAAAGCCTGGCCGGTTTTTTAAAAGAGGCGGGAAGCCGGCATGTGTGGGTGATCGGCGATTTGCTGCTCGACCGGTATATCGAAGGCGATATCGAGCGGATATCCCCCGAGGCCCCGGTCCAGGTGGTCAATGTTGCACAGGAATTCGACAGGCTCGGGGGCGCGGCAAACGTGGCAAACGGCCTGGCCGCGCTCGGCATCAACGTCACCCTTGCCGGAATTGTCGGGGAAGACAGCGCCGGGCAGGACTTCATGGAACTGTGCCGCAGCCGGGCAATCCGCACAAAAGGCGTTCACGCGGTCCCGGATCGCCCCACGATCCGCAAGCTCCGGGTCATCTCCCGGGGCCAGCAGATGATCCGGCTGGACTGGGAGCAGACACGTCCCATTGACGAAGACACCGAAAACCGTATCATCGCCTCCCTTGAAACCGCAGCGCCGCCAGACGCTGTGGTGATCAGCGATTATGCCAAGGGCGTGCTCACCGATTCGCTCATTGAAAAACTCGTTTCCATGGCAAACGCCGCCGGTGCGCCCGTGGCGGTGGACCCCAAGTCCCGGCGGTTTGAAAGGTACCGGGGCGCCGCCGTGATTGCGCCGAACCTGAAGGAATTCCGGGAAGTCCTGGATTATCCCGTGGACCCG
>CAZTHW010000119.1:0-7364 GCA_964613595.1 uncultured Desulfobacteraceae bacterium
CGTTGACCTGACGGCGGTGCGGAAAAGCGGGTTTCCGAGCGGAAATTGAGGCTCGGAGAGGCTCCTGGAGCGAGGAAACTCCTTTTTTGCGCCGCCGATCAGCCATAGTGCTTACGGATTTCCTCTCTGCAAAAATACCGCCCCGGCGGGATAAACAGCTTTTTACGAAACCGTGTCAAAGCATAGAAGGCAAAACCAATGGGGGACGATTACAGACTGACCGCCAAAACCCGGGCCTCGGGCTGAGCAGCAAAACTGGGTCCGGGGGTCCTGGACAGAGTTGTGGCAAAACTGCCGGTCAATACCCATCCGGATCTGCTGGTGGGCATGGAAAGTTCCGACGATGCGGGCGTTTACAGGATCAACGAAACAACGGCCATGATCCAGTCCCTGGATTTTTTCACTCCCATCGTGGATTCGCCTTATGATTTCGGCAGGATCGCCGCGGCAAACGCCCTTAGCGACATCTACGCCATGGGCGGCTACCCGGTGACAGCCATGAACATCGTGTGTTTTCCCGCAGACGAGATGCCGGAATGGATTCTTGCGCAAACCCTGGAAGGCGGGCTCGATAAGCTCCACGAAGCCGGAGCTGTGCTGGTGGGCGGTCACAGCGTAAACGACACGGAATTCAAATACGGCATGTCCGTGACCGGGCTGGTGCACCCGGAGCAGATCCTCACCAACGGCGGGGCCAACGTGGGCGATCGGCTTATTCTGACCAAACCCGTCGGTATGGGCGTGCTGGCCACCGCGCTCAAGGGCGGCATTGCCGACGGGGAGGCACTGGGAACACTGGTGGAAACCGCAGCTTGTCTAAACCGGGAAGCCGCGCAAATCGCCGCCCGGTTTGCGGCCACCGCGTGCACGGATATCACCGGGTTCGGCCTGGCCGGCCACGTGCTGGAAATGGCGCGGGCGGGCAAAAAGCGGATCCGGCTGGATGCCCGGAGCGTGCCGCTCCTTGCCCGGGCCCTGGAGTACGGCGCCATGGGCATGTTTCCCGCAGGCGCCTACACTAACAAGAAACACTTTTCAGCCGTGGTTTTTGTTGATAATACAGTTGACGAAATACTGGCGGACCTGATGTTTGACCCCCAGACTTCCGGGGGGCTTGTTGTTTCCGCAGCCGAAAACCGGGCGGAGAAATGCCTTTCCGAAATGCGGGATGCCGGCATCGAGGCCGCAATCATCGGTGAAGTCGCGGAACCGGATTCATGCGGGCAGGTCCAAATCCAATAGCAGACAGAACCAAGGCTTTTATCCCATCCACTGGGGGCGCGTAACGTATAGCCGGGAATCAAGCAACCCCTCTTCCCGGTATTTGCTCGCCTTGAGGTATTCCGGATCCTGCACCATCTGCACAAAAACCGAGCGTGACGGATATTCCACAAGAAGTATGGCGTCCCAGTAGTCATCACCGATAAACGTCATCACCCCGTTGCCGTAATAAATGACCCGGGCCCCGATCCTTTTTAAAATCGGATAAATAAGCTGGGAGTATTTTTCGTAAAGCGCCTCTCCGCCCTCGGGCTTGAAGCGCAGCAGGTTGACCATCACGAGTTCCCCCTCATCGGAAACCGTGTTGATGTTCTGGAATTGCTCCTCTGTGGGCAGGATACTTGGCACGCGCGTCCTCCTTTACGAATGCTTTATTCTGACCTAAATTGAGCGATTTTCAAGTTTGCCGCAGATACAAGGAAGATGCAGACGAGCTATAGTTGACTATGCGAGGCTGCATCTGACGCAGTAGATGCGGCAAAATTGGAAATCCCGGAGGGTTTCAAATTTTAACACCTGAAAATGACTTAATTCATTAAAAAAATTTAACATATTAATCCGTGTAAAAATTTGAAACGCTCATTTTAGGTCTGAATGGATCGGCTCGCTTGTCAGCACGGTTTAAACATATCCGTATGCCAAAAGTCAAAATAAAAACCTCATGGCAATCGTCTTTTACAGGAGGACCCTGTCGCAGATTTCAAATCCCGGCCTATTTGTCCGTTAAGGCCTCCATGGTGACTATGATATGAACATTGCGGCCGACCACGCCCATTTCCAGAAACCGGCCCGTACCCACATTGTATTCCATCCGGTCGATGGTGAATTCCGCCTCAAACCCGGCGACCTTCTGGCCCTCTTCCATGGGGTTGTCCTGAATTCCGAAAAAGGTAACCGGCACCTCTATGCGCTTGGTGACGTCCTTGAGGCTCAAAATCCCGGTGATGACATACGAATTGTCTTTCACATGCCGGACCCCCGTACTGTTAAAAGTGATGTACGGGTATTGTTCAACATCAAAAAAGTCCTCTGAGCGCAGGTGGTTGTCCCGTTTTGCGATATTCGTATTAATGCTTGCGGCATGGACTTTGATATCAAGGCCGCTGGCCTCCTTGCTTTCCGGATTAAAACGGAGAGTGCCCGTAAAATTGCCGAACTGGCCGCGGACAGTGGCAAAGGTGTGCTTCACATCAAAGTAGATACTGGTATGGGCCTTATCGATTTCCCACTCCTGCGCTGCTTCGGCGTGTGCAAGCGAAGCGCCCGCCAGCATCAGGATCAACAATGCAATTCCGGTGATTTTCCATTTCATGATATTCCTCCCTACCTGTTTTTAAAGTTCAGTTTTCTTCCAAGGGCTCGAAGTAATCCTTTTCAGCCGCGCACTTGGGGCATACCCAGCCCTCGGGCAGGTCATCAAACGGTGTGCCGCCGGTAATACCGGCATGTGCATCGCCTTCTTCGGGTTCGTATACATAACCGCACGGACATTCGTATTTCACGGTTTACTCCTTTTCCGGACAGTGTTTTGTATTATTTGTAACCTTTATTTTAAATGTATTGGCAAACCCCTGGGTGTCAAACAGGAAACCGGTGAATAATTATCAGGTTGTTGTTATGCTGGCTCAGCCTTATCGGGATCGAAATCGAAATCGACTCCGATCCCGATTTCGATCAAACTGCGAAAAAATCAGAAAAGGAACTTCATATATACCGATTCCCGCAAGCTGAAAAGTTCACCGGGAATTGCTGGTGTCAAATAAGAAGCCGGCGTTGGGCAGGCCCGGATTTGCCATTTCCCGGCAACCTGATTATCATTTTCAATAACCGGACGGTCCGGCTTTCCTGACAATTCGTAAAACCTTTCCTGTTAACCCGTGACAGGCTCGTAAAATGTCTGTTTTGAGATGGCAGAATAAAAAGTTCAAGATCAAGGCGCGCAAATCCCGAGGAATGCAGCGTACTTTATCGTACGTGAAATTCCGCAGGGATGCAGCGCAACGCAGATATTGGACTTTTTATTTTGCCATCAACCCGTAATACCGAAAGGCAAGACCCTGATGCCGCCGGACAACGTGTTATTTGCTTTCGGAGTCACCCTTGCCGCCGGCCTGGCCACGGGTATCGGCAGTGCGCTGGCCTTCTTTGCCAAAAGCACCAACAGCCGGTTTCTCTCCATGGCCCTGGGATTTTCCGCAGGCGTGATGATCTACGTTTCCATGATTGAAATTTTTTTCAAGGCCAAAGCGTCCCTGGTCGGGGCCCTGGGGAAGCAACCGGGATACCTTGCAACCACCTTGGCCTTTTTCGGCGGAATCCTGCTCATTGCCGTTATTGACAAGCTGGTGCCCTCATTTGAAAACCCGCATGAAATCCGCGGAATCGAAGACTTTGAAACCCGGGAGGCCATACACAGGAAAAACAGCCTGATGCGCATGGGACTTCTTTCCGCCCTGGCCATCGGCATTCACAACTTCCCCGAAGGCCTTGCAACCTTTACCGCCGCCCTGCAGGACCCGGCGCTGGGCATCAGCATTGCAGTGGCCATCGCCATTCACAACATTCCGGAGGGAATCGCGGTTTCCGTGCCGGTCTATTACGCCACCGGGAGCAGAAAACACGCTTTTACCCTGTCGTTTCTCTCGGGCATTTCCGAACCCGTGGGGGCGCTGGCAGGATACCTCATCCTGCTGCCCTTTTTAAACGACATGGTATACGGACTGCTTTTCGCAGCTGTTGCCGGCATCATGGTGTTTATTTCCCTTGACGAACTGCTGCCTGCCGCGGAAAAATACGGAGAGCACCACCTGTCCATCTACGGCCTGATCTCCGGTATGGCAGTCATGGCCGCCAGCCTCGTCCTTTTTGCCTGACCCATCTCCGGCCCGCGCGGGCGGATCTTTACCTTTCAAATATTTTAACGTTAACGTTAATTTCCTCTTTATTTTTTTTTAAACATCGTTTACATTTCTGCCGGGTGATTTTACCCAAAAGCACCCCTGAAACGCCCCGAACGTCTACAACCATCATTTACAGGAGGGAAACATTCATGGCCTGGAAATTTGAAGACAGCAAAACGCGAATCGGCGACATTGTCGAGTACAACGCCCGTGAACTCGCAGATCACACCGCCCTGGCCTACTACGAGTACGGCTTTGAAAAGACCTTTTCCCAATTCCGGGACATCTGCCGGCAGGTCGCCAATGGCCTGATGGCCCTTGGCGTAAAGCGCGGCGATCATATCGCCATATGGGCCAACAACCTGCCGCAGTGGGTTTACACACAATTTGGCGCCCCAATGACCGGCGCGGTCCTGGTCACGGTAAATACCAATTTCCGGGCCTATGAACTCGAGTACCTTCTGGATCAGTCTGATACCACCACCCTGATTTTGACCCACGGCGTGCGCGAGGCCGATGAATACCTGCGGATCCTGCGCCAGGTCTGTCCGGAGGTCGACGCGTGCAGTCCCGGAGACCTGCAGACCGAGAAACTACCTTATCTGAAAAATATTGTACACCTTGGCGAGGAAGATATCCCGGGCATGTACAGCTGGGAGGACATGCTGAAACTGGGCGAAAGCATTTCAGATGCACAGCTCGATGAGCGGGCCGCCGAACTGGATCCCGATGATGTCGTAATGATGCAGTATACCTCCGGCACCACCGGCTATCCCAAGGGCGTGATGCTCACCCACGCCAATCTAATCGGAAACGGCCAGAGTATGGCCGAAATCATGGCCCTGACACCCGAGGACACCCTGTGCATACCGGTTCCGTTTTTCCACTGCTTCGGCTGTGTCATCGGCACCATGTGCTGCACGGTTTCGGGGGCCACCATGGCGCCGGTCACCGCATTTTCCGCAGAAAAGGTGCTCGAAACCGTGGACGCACTGAAATGCACCGCCCTGCACGGTGTGCCCACCATGTTCATTGCCGAACTCGAAGCCATGGGCCAGAAGGCATACGACACCACGCATCTGCGAACCGGCGTGATGGCGGGTTCCACGTGCCCGGTGGAGGTGATGAAAGGCGTGGTGGAAAAAATGGGTGCTGAAGAACTGACCATTGTCTACGGCCAGACCGAAAGCTCGCCGGGCATCACCCAGACCCGCAGGGACGATACCATGCAGATCCGCACCGAAACCGTGGGCCGGGCCCTGCCCAACGTGGAGGTCAAAATCGTTGATCCGGCCACCGGGGAAACGCTCGGTCCCGGGGAGACCGGCGAATTGTGCAGCCGCGGGTATCACATCATGAAAGGCTATTACAAAATGCCGGAAAAGACAAACGAGGCCATTGACGAAGACGGATGGCTGCACACCGGGGATCTGGCCAGCATGGATGAACAGGGCAATTGTACCATCCAGGGACGTTTAAAAGACATGATCATCCGCGGCGGGGAAAACATCTACCCGCGTGAAATCGAGGAATTTCTCTACACGCATCCCAAGATCCAGGATGTCCAGGTCGTCGGCATTCCAAGTCAGAAATACGGCGAGGAGGTGGCCGCCTTTATCCGGCTGAGAAACGGCGATCAGGCCTCTTCAGAAGAAGTCCAGGATTTCTGCAAAGATAAAATCGCCTTTTACAAGATTCCAAGATATATTTATTTTTTGGATGAATTTCCCACCACAGCCAGCGGCAAAATCCAGAAATTCAAGCTCCGGGAAATCGCCTTAAACCACGCGCCCGAGGCGTAACTCTGTTTGTTTTCGATGGAAAACCAAATAAAAAGGGGGATCAAATGAACGAAAACGCCGCTTTCAACGCGTTAAACCGGGAAAACGTGGAATACCTGCTCAATCGCTATAACCGGGTTAACCGGTGGGTTGTCGCAGACATGATCCGCCGCAGCGCTTATCACTACCCGGATAAGACCGCCCTGATTTTCCAGGATCAGGCCATGACCTACACTGAACTGGAAAAGGCGTGCAACCAGACGGCCAATGCCCTGCTGGATCTGGGAGTGCAGAAATACGATCGGGTAGCCATTCTCGCCCACAACACCCTGGATCACGTGCTGACCTGGCTGGGCTGCTGCAAGGCCGGGGCGGTGTACCTGGCCATCAACTACCTGCTCCACGGACCGGACATTCAATACTGCATCAACCACAGCGAAAGCACGGTGTTCATTGTCGAGGATGCCCTTTATGACCTGGCCAAGGACGTGATCGCCGAGATGCCGACTGTCAAAACCCTGGTCTGGTCCAACCAGGGAGCCGGCCAGGCGCCCCCGGATGAACGATTCCTGGAATTTGACAACTGGTACCGAAAATATCCGGATACCGAACCGGATACGCTCCTGCGCATCGAGGACCCCTGTCAGATGACCTATACCAGCGGCACGGAATCCCGGCCCAAGGGGGTAATCATAAACAACCAGGCCCTGCTCTCCGAGTACATGGGATGCATTTTTAACGGCGGCTACGAAACCTCGGATATCAATATCAACGCCCTGCCCATCTACCATTGTGCCCAGCGGGACGTGCTTTTGAACCCCATGTTTTACATCGGCGGCACCAATATCCTGATGGCCCCGGATATCGGAGAAATTCTGAAAAACGTGGAGAAATACCGGGCGACCATGCTGTTTGCCCCGCCCACGGTCTGGATCGGCATCATCCGGCACCCGGAATTTGACGCCCACGATCTGTCAAGCCTGAAAAAGCTTTACTACGGCGCCTCGATCATGCCCGTGGAGGTGCTGCGGGAACTGCTGGAACGGCTGCCCGGCACGAAAGTCTACAATTACTACGGCCAGACCGAGCTGGCACCCTACCACACCATCCTCAAGGCTGAGGATGCCTGGGAGAAACTGGGCTCTGCCGGCCGCGCCGGACTGAACATGGAATCCCGCCTGGAAAGCGACACCGGGCAGGTCATCAAAGAGATTGACCAGCCGGGCGAGATCTGCGGCAAAGGACCGCATGCCATGATGATGTATTTCAAGGAACCGGAAAAAACCGATGATGTCATGCGCGGTGGATGGTTTCACTCCGGGGATCTGGGCGTGCTGGATGAAGACGGGTATATCACGGTGGTGGACCGCAAAAAGGACATGGTCAAAACCGGCGGCGAAAA
>CAZTHW010000120.1:0-7355 GCA_964613595.1 uncultured Desulfobacteraceae bacterium
TCATTGAATTGCTTGTGGCAGGCGGCGTCTCCGGGGTGACGGTATTTGGCCGGCCGAAAATCGGGCTGCTGGCAACCGGCAGTGAAATCCTGCTTCCGGGCAGCGCGTTTGTTCCCGGAAAGATTTATGCCAGCAATATCGCCCTGCAGCAGGCATGGCTGGCAGCAGACGGATTTGATGTGCGGATGAATGCCGCCGGAGACAGCCAAGCCGATATTGGCGAAGCCATCCGGGATATGGTCGCGCGGGCGGATGTGCTGATCACTTCGGGCGGGGCCTGGAAGGGCGACCGGGACCTGGTGGTCAAGGTACTGGAATCGCTGGGATGTCATATGATTTTTCACAGGGTGCGCATGGGTCCGGGCAAGGCGGTGGGCATGGGCATCCTGGACGGCAAGCCGGTGTTCGTGCTTCCCGGTGGGCCGGCTTCCAATGAGACCGCCTTTATGATGCTCGTGTATCCCGCGCTGCGCAGAATTGCCGGTTTTTCGCATTGTCCGTATTTCTTCCTCCGCGGCCGCCTTGCGCAATCGGTACAGGGGCAGTCTGACTGGACCCAGTTTGTACAGTGCGACCTCGGCCGGCAGGGCGAGGAAATCACGGTTTTTCCAAAGAAGCTTAAAAGCCGCATGGCCGCCATGGCCCGGACCCCGGCGGTCATCATGATCCCCGAGGGCGTGGCGCATATCCCGCAGAACACCCGTGTCCCCTTTATCTGCTACGATCCCGCCCGGTTCATGTATCCCGTGGAAAGTCCAGGGGATTTGCACGCGTAAGATAAGCCCTGCAAAAAAGAAACCCGGGTCTTCTATGATTTTCGCAGGGCCGGGCCGGCGGGGAAGTTTGCGCATCTGCCGTCCGCTTTCGCGCCCGATGCATCTGCGCAAACCACCCCGCCGTCCCGACCTGGCCCAACCCCCCGACATTTTCCCCCGTCTATTGCCGGCAAGCTTCCTCCTAAATTTGGGTTCCTGTATGACCGGTCCATATTTCAAATACATTCACGTAATGTGATGGATTCTTCAAAATGACTGAAGCAGGGGCTTTTCCCGCGGGATGTTGCCTGGTTGCGAGAAATGATTATGTTGAGTTATTATTTTCAGGAAGGCGTATCCATGAGTGACAGGCAAAAAGAACTGGAAGCGGAGCTCGGCCGCATCGAAAAGGAGATTGCCGAGTTAAACGAGCGCATTCCGCCGCATTCTGTAAAACCCGTTTTTATCCAGGAGCTCGACGAACTCGAGGCGCGGCGGGACGAAATCCTCGGCGAGCTGGAAATACGCGACCGGCCCGGTGACAACTCCTGAAAAGAGGATTGATCCCGGGGGCACGATCAACATGAATGTTATACAAATGTTATGCAGATGTTGCTTGAACAAACCGCAAATCTTCCATATATTATTTCTGTCCGTATACTGATCGTTCAACCACTTATTATCTGTGAGCGGAAACCGGTTCATGCAGACACAGCACTTGAGCATACTTGAAGACATTTTCCAGACCATTACCGATTCCGGGGATCCGGAAACCACCCTGAACCAGATTGTTCAAAAGGTCGCCGGGCGCCTGGAGATCGATGTTTGTTCGGTTTATGTATACGATCCTTCGGAGAACAAACTGATTCTCAAGGCAACCCACGGTCTTGACCCTTCGGCTGTGGACGTCATTGAAATGGATATCAGCGAGGGCCTGACCGGGCTGGCCCTGGAGCAGATGGAGCCGGTTCTCGTGGTCCGTCCGAACACCCACCCGAGATTCAAATTTTATGCCGGCAGCGGGGAAGAATATTACGCCACTTTTCTGGGGCTTCCCCTGATTTACCACCAGAAAGTGCTAGGGGTGCTCGTGATTCAGACGATTGCGGAAAACGGGATCAGCGAAGAGGATATCCCGTTTTTTGCCAATATCGCCAGTCAGATTTCGGCCACCGTGGCCTATACCGGGCTTCTCGAGGATTTGTCAAACCGCAGGGCCCTTCCTTCCCGGCAGGCATGGGTGGATGAAAGCCGGGAACCCGGCGTCCGTTCCGGCAGCCCCACCCATCTTCAGGGAGATCCGGTTTCCGAACAGGTCGCCGAGGGATACGCCCATTATCTCCCTGAAAACATTGATTTTGATCAGGTTCAATGCTCACTTTCCGAATCGCCGGAATCGGACATGGAGCGGTTGAACCGGGCCTTTGAACAGGCCGCCGCCCAGATCCGGTGGGTGGCGCAGAGCGGGCCGGGCATTTCCGAGCAGGAATCGGCTATTCTGGATGCGCATCTGATGTTTCTGGCGGATGAAGGGCTCAAGAGCAAAATCATTTCCCATATCCGCTCGGGACGGTGCGCGGAATTCGCCCTCAAGCAGGTGATTCTCGATTACGTGGAAACCTTTCGCAATATGGATGACGCCTACCTGAGCGAGCGCGCCGCGGATGTGCTCGATATCGGCAGGCGCGTGCTGGGCCACCTGATGGGAATCACCGGGGACCCACACGAGCCCATGACCGGCCCCACGATCGTGGTTGCATCGGATATCTCCCCGGTGGACCTGCTGGCCATCCGCCAGCCGAACCTCCGGGCCATTGTCACCGCCCGCGGCGGGCGGACTTCGCATACGGTCATTCTGGCCAAGTCCCTGGAAATCCCGATTGTCATCGGCGTGGAAGGTTTGTTCGAACATGTGCGGGAGCGCGACTACCTGATCGTGGACGGCGCCTCCGGTTTTGTGTTTGTCAATCCCGATTCGGTGGTGCAGGAAGAATACACGCGCAGGCAGCAGGAAAACCAGAAGATCCGGCGTCAGCTTTCAACGATCCGGGACCTGCCGGCCGTGACCCTGGACGGGGTCAGCGTCCGACTGGGGGCCAATATCGGCCTGCTTTCCGATATTCCGCATGTAAGGGAATACGGCGCAGACCACATCGGCCTGTACCGGACCGAGTTTCCGTTCCTGCTGCGCCGGAGTTTTCCCACGGAAGAAGAACAGGTCTCGCTTTATACAAAGATGCTGCAGAAGGCCGAGGGCCGCACCGTGACCATTCGCACCTTTGACGTGGGCGGGGACAAGTTTCTTTCCTACCTGGATTATCCCAGGGAGGACAATCCTTTTCTGGGCTGGCGTTCCATCCGGATCAGCCTGGAGCTCGAGGAGGAATTCCGCAGGCAGATCCGGGCCATCCTGCGAGCATCCGCACACGGCCCCATACATCTGCTTTTCCCCATGATTTCCGGAGTGGAGGAAATCCGCCAGGTGATTTCCCTGCTGGAATCGGAAAAGCGGGTGCTCGATGAAAAGGGTATTGATTATGACCGGGAAATTGCCACCGGCATCATGATCGAGGTCCCGGGCGCGGTGGCCATACTCGATCGTCTGCTCAAGTACGTGGACTTTGTCAGCATCGGGACAAATGACCTGATCCAGTATCTGCTGGCCGTGGACCGCAACAACAAGAAGGTGGCCAACTTGTATAATGCGCTGCATCCCTCGGTGGTCGCCACGATTTCCGACATTGTCAGTATTTGCAAGAGCCGGGGCAAACCGGTCAGTATTTGCGGGGAAGCCGCGGCCAAGCCAGCATGCCTGCTTTTGTACATCGGCATGGCCGCAGACCGGATCAGCATGACGCCTTCTGCAATTCCGGCGGCAAAGCAGTTTATTCGAAACGTCCGCCAGGCCGATGCCCGGCGGGTGCTGGATGCGGTGCTGGAAATGGAGGATGTGCAAAGCGTCAACGAGTTTTTAACCGAATTCATCAAGGAAACCCTGCCCGCGCTGGCGAACCAAAAGATTTCGGGCTGAAAAGGTTTGGCCGGAAGCCCGGTTTTTCGGTCAAGAAAGACGAAATCCATCATGTGGGTGACCGGGTGATTGGAGATAGAGGGAAATCATGGCAGACAGCGGCATCGGCGGTGACAACCCGTACGTGTTCTGCGATTTTGACGGCACCATCACCGCACAGGAGAGCCTGCAGGCGGTGTTTGAACATTTTGTGCCGGATCAGTGGGCGGAGGTAAAGCACAGGCTGGTATCCGGAGAAATCACCCTGCGCCGCGGCGTGCGGCAGGTGATTGAGCGCATCCCTTCTGCGCAATATCCGGCCGTACTCTCTTTTGTCCGGGAGATTCCGCTGCGTCCGGGACTTGCGGAATTTTTGGATTACCTGGAGGCCTGCGGCATTGCCTTTGTTATTGTGTCCGGCGGCGTGCGCGGCATGGTGGAAGCCGGATTGGGTTCCTTGATTTCCCGGGTGCATCGGGTTTTTGCCGCGGACGCCGATGACAGCGGGCCGTATCTCAGGGTGCATTCCGAGTTCGAGGGCGGCACCGAGTTGGTGGACAAGGTGGCGGTGATGAACCGTTTTCCGGCCAGCCCGCGGATCGTGATCGGCGACGGCATGACCGATCAGAACATGGCACGCAGCGCGGATCTGGTTTTTGCCCGCGGCAGGCTGGTCAGATATCTTGAAGATGCCGGGTGCAGCTACGTCAAGTGGGGCGATTTTTTTGACATCCGGGATTATCTGCAGCAACAAAAGGAAGAGGTGATACGATGTCGAAAGTCATGATTCAACCGGCGGACTACGGCAATGTCGACCGGGCGGTGCAGCGCGCGTTTGAGCTTTTTTCCGTGGACCTGGCGGGAAAAAATGTCCTGATCAAGCCCAATGTCCTCAGGTCGTCAAAGGCGGAGGAAGGCATTGTGACCCACCCGGCCGTGCTTTCGGCTGTGGTCAGACATGTCGAATCGCAGCATCCCGCCTCAATTGTGGTTGGTGACAATCCCGGGCTTCACAATTACGGGGACAACCAGGCCTGCTTTGAGAAAACCGGATTGATGGCCGCAGCCGGCGGATATTACGAAAATATCGGCGACGATCCGGTCCAGATGTCCTTTAATCCCGATTTTATGGCGACTGTGGGCGTTTCCCGGCAGGTGCTGGAGGCTGATGTGGTGATCAGCCTGCCCAAGTTCAAGACCCACGGGCTCACCGTTGTCACCGGTGCGGTCAAGAACAGTTACGGCATTCTGCCCGGGGCCATCAAGGCCCGGATCCACAAGGCGGCCGGATCCCCGGAGCGTTTCCACGAAGCCGTGGTCGATGTTTTTGCCCTGCGCGTACCGGATCTGTTTATCGTGGACGCCGTGGTGGGCATGGAAGGCAACGGCCCGGCTTCACCGGACCTTCGGGATATCGGGTGCATTATTGCCGGTGATAACGCTGTGGCCGTGGACTCGGTGATCGCCCAGATGATGGGTCTTGAACCGGCCCGTCTGCGGTTTCTCCAGTATGCAAAGGAAAAGGGGCTGGGTGATTTTGATCCGGAAACCATTCAAGTCGAGGGAAAACTTGAGACCCTGCCGGATTTTAAGATACCCCCGCTGGGCGGCGAGGCAACCATGCAGAACGAATCCCTACAGGAGCTGATTTCACAACGGATGCAGGTGCGGCCCCGGCCGGATCCCGAGCTGTGCACCGGGTGCGGGACATGCGTGGAACAGTGCCCGGTCGGCGCCTTGTCCATGGACGAGGAAGACGGGCTGCCGCAGGTGGATGAAAAAACCTGCATTGCCTGCTTTTGCTGCCAGGAAATGTGCCCGGAAAAAGCCATTCAATTGGCATAATTCGTCTCTCGTTATGTTTGAGCCGATATGAAGGGCCATTATGCCTGTATTCATGTTGTAATGTTAAATTCGAAACACGAAATCCGAAATCCGAAACCACTTAAATGAATTTCCTTTTTATCTCGTGTTAAGGATTGAGTCATGAGCGTACACGAACTGGCCGGCAAAAAGGCGCCGGCTGATATCCTGGTAAACGTGCCGCGGCTGGTTTCAGCCTATTACACCCATCGCCCGGACCCCGCGGATCCGGCCCAGCAGGTGTCCTTCGGGACCTCCGGGCACCGGGGATCGGCGTTTCGCAGCAGCTTTAACGAGGACCATATCCTGGCGGCCAGCCGGGCCATTGTTGATTACCGGAAGTCGCAGGATATTACCGGTCCGCTGTTTATGGGCATGGACACCCACGCATTGTCCGAGCCGGCCCTGGCCACAGCCCTGGAAGTGTTTGCCGCGGAAGATGTCGAGGTCATGATCCAGGCAGGCCACGGATATACGCCAACTCCTGTGATTTCCCATGCGATTTTGTGCCATAACCGGGGCAGAAGCCGGGGGCTTGCAGACGGGGTTGTGATTACCCCGTCGCACAATCCGCCCGAGGACGGGGGGTTCAAGTACAACCCGCCTCACGGGGGGCCCGCGGGGACAGATGTTACATCCATGATTGCGGACCGGGCCAATGCCCTGCTGCGGGAGGGGGCGGATAAAATTACCCGCATACCTTTTGAGCGGGCCCTGAAGGCGGGTACCACGCATGAATATGATTATATCACCCCGTATGTCAACGACCTGGAAAACGTCGTGGACATGCGCGCCATTGCCGCTGCCGGCCTGAAAATCGGGGTGGATCCCATGGGCGGGGCAGGTGTTTATTTCTGGGAGCCCATCGCGGAAAAATACGGCCTGTCCCTGGAGGTGGTCAACAAAACAGTGGATTCGGCCTTTGGCTTCATGCACGTGGACAAGGACGGCAAGGTCCGCATGGACTGCTCTTCTGCCTGGGCCATGCAGGGGCTGATCGAATTAAAGGACCGTTTTGACATTGCATTTGCCAATGACCCGGACGTGGACCGCCACGGGATCGTCACGCGCAGTGCCGGGCTGCTCAATCCGAATCATTACCTGGCTGCGGCAGTGTGGTATCTTTTCGAAAACCGGCGCGGGTGGCCGGAAAACGCCGCGGTGGGAAAAACCCTGGTTTCCACGTCCATGATCGACCGGGTTGCCGCGCATTTGAAAAGGCCGTTGGCTGAAGTGCCGGTGGGGTTTAAATGGTTTGTGGAAGGGCTTTTAAGCGGAGCCTACGGTTTTGGCGGTGAGGAAAGCGCCGGTGCCTCGTTTCTGCGTAAAGACGGGGGCGCCTGGGCCACGGACAAGGACGGGATCATCATGAACCTGCTGGCCGCGGAAATCATGGCGGATACAGGCAAGGATCCCGGCGAATTGTACCGCGGGCTTGAAGACCGGTTCGGGACCTGTGTATACGAGCGAATGGACGCCCCGGCCACGCATGAACAAAAGCAGATTCTCAAGAACCTTTCCCCGGAAAATATTTCCGCAAAGCAACTGGCGGGCGAACCCATTGTGCAGGTTCTGACAAAAGCCCCGGCAAATCAGGCGCCCATCGGCGGGTTAAAAGTGGTGACTGAAAACGGCTGGTTTGCCGCCCGGCCGTCGGGCACCGAGGAAATTTACAAGATTTATGCGGAAAGTTTCAGGGGAGCCGATCACCTGCATCAGATCCGGGA
>CAZTHW010000121.1:0-2505 GCA_964613595.1 uncultured Desulfobacteraceae bacterium
GTATAAAAGATTGCGCTGCAGCATGATGTAATGGCGGGTGAGCATGGGCAAAATGACCGCCGGGTATTCCGAGCCCTGGGACTTGTGAACCGAAATGGCGTATCCCAGGGTCAGTTCCGCGAGTTCCTCTGTGTCGTAGGAGACCTCCCGGCCGTAAAAATCCGCGGTCAGCACCTGCCGGACCGGGTCGATGCGGGTGATGTTGCCGATGTCCCCGTTAAACACCTCCTTGGCGTAGTTGTTCTTCAGGTGCATGACCCGGTCGCCGACCCGGAATTGATGGGATTCTCCGGCCAGGCCGCAGGTACCCGGGTTAATGGCTTTCTGCAGCTCGCGGTTTAAGTTGAGGGTGCCGGCCACGCCTTTGTGTATGGGGGTCAGCACCTGGATGTCTTTTCCCGGGACCAGGCCGTAAATTTCGGGCAGTCGTCGCATGCAGAGCTCCACGGCAGCATCTGCAGCCTCCTGGGGCCCCTGGGCTTCCATCATGAAGAAATCCCGGCCCCTGGGGTCGCTGCTGAAGGCAATCAGTTCAGGCTGCTGGCCGGCCCGGATGTGATGGGCGTTTCGTATGATCGTGCTTCTTGCTGCCTGCCGGAAAATTTCCGTGAGGTGATGCACCGGGATGATGCCGGCCTCGATGATGTCTGCCAGTACGTTGCCCGGCCCTACGGGCGGGAGCTGAAATACGTCGCCCACAAGGATCAGCCGGGCATTGATCCGGGTGGCCCGCAGCAGGTGATGCATCAGCTCGGCATCGATCATGGAGGCCTCGTCAATAATGAGCACATCCGCCTGAACCGGGTTGTCCGGGTCCTTTTCAAAGGTGCGGGTCTCCAGGTGGTAGCCGAGCAGCTTGTGGATCGTGTGGGCCGCACGGGCCGTGATTTCGCTCAGCCGCCTGGCGGCCCGGCCGGTGGGGGCGGCCAGGCATACGCGCTTGCCCGTCATCCGGAATGCTTCTGCAACACCCTGGATCAGGGTGGTTTTGCCTGTCCCCGGCCCGCCGGTAATAACCGCGGTGCGGGATGAAAGGACCGACGCCAGGGCCGATCGCTGCTCATCTGAAAGCCGGACCGCGAACCGGTCTTCAATGTGTGCGGCGATCGCCTCCGGGCTTTCTGCCGGGGTTTTAACGGGTACGGCCATCATGGCGGCCAGGCGGCCGGCGATGCCGTGCTCGGCCTGGTGCAGGGCCGCGGGATACACCCGCCTGCCTGTTTCATCCCCGGATGCCTCGATGATGACCTCACCGTCTTCAACCAGCCGTTCCAGGCCTTCATTGACGGCCTCCCAGTCGATTTCGTAGCCTTGGTCCAGTTTCTGCCGCAGGCCGTCTTCCGGCAGAAACACATGGCCGGAAGCGGTTGCTTCATGCAGCAGATGCCGGATGCACGCGGCCGCCCGCCGGGTTTCATCCGCCTGCACCTCCGTGTTTGCAGCGATGGTCTCGGCGATGGCAAAACCCGCGCCTGGAAGTTCTTCCGCGAGTTGATAAGGGTCATGGGTCAGAATATCCATGGCCGCCTCACCATAGGCCTGATGAATCCGGGCGGCATATGTTGCTTTAATGCCGTGTTTCTGCAGAAAATTCATGATCTCGGAAATTGCCCGGTGACGCTGCCACTGCCGGGCAATGGCCGAGGCACTGGCATCTCCGATGCCTTCGATTTCCGTAAGCCGGAAAGGCGCCTCGTCGAGAACTTCGAATGTATCGGTGCCGAATGCGGAGATGATTTTCTTCGCGGTGGCGGGGCCGACGCCCTGTATCACGCCGGATTCCAGATATTGCCGCATTCCGTTGACTGTGGCGGGTCGGGTGATCTCTGCATTTTCAAAACGGAACTGCTCGCCGTAGCGGGGGTGGGTGACCCATTTGCCGTTTATTTTTACGCCCTGGCCGGCGGCCGCGCCCGGCAGGTGCCCAACAATGGTTACGGGCCGGCTGGCCGGCCCGGTTTGCATGCGGGCCACGGTATAGTGGGTCTGCGGGCTGTGATAGGTGATCTGTTCAAGCCAGCCTTCTAAAGATATCATGATGGTATGGACACCGAAAATGGATGACTTGATAAATCCGAAGCACGAAATCCGAAACTCGCGCGAAACATCCCTTAGGGACAAACAATGACAAAAAAACCCGGATGCACAAAAGATAGAAATAAATAAACCGCGGGTTATCTGTTTTGTTTATTCTGACATTCGGATTTCGAATTTGTTTCGAATTTCGATATTTGGATTTATTCTTGCTATTTATCATCGCATGCAACAGCGAATGCGTTTTCGTATCCGGTCCGGATCAGGCGGGATTCAATTTTTTCCGCGTTTTCCAGTGAGGCAAACCGGCCGACGCGCACCCGGTAAAACGTTTCGGATTTCCGTGTCACCTGTGTGATGTCAACATGTTCGTGCTTCTGCAGCAGTTTATTTTGCAGTCGTTCGGCAAGATCCCGGCGGACAAAGGCCCCGACCTGTACCGTGAAATCGCCTCTGTAAAAATCTGCATGC
>CAZTHW010000121.1:2515-7334 GCA_964613595.1 uncultured Desulfobacteraceae bacterium
GTTTGCGATTGCCGGGTATCTGCTTTTCCTTTTTCCATGGCCACGATTTCCACTTCTGCCGTGCCCGGCCCGACCATGTCCACGTCCTTGGCGGCCCGGAAAGAAAGGTCGATGATCCGGCCGCGGACAAACGGCCCCCGGTCATTGATGCGCACCACGGTTTGTTTCCCGTTTTCTTTGTTTTTCACCAGCACGAAGGTGCCAAGCGGGAGCACCTTGTGGGCGGCGGTTTTTGCGTGCATGTTGTAGGTCTCCCCGCTTGCGGTTTTCCGGCCGTGAAACGGGGCGCCGTACCAGGAGGCCAGCCCGGACTGGCGAAAGCCTTCTGAGCTGGCAATGGGATGATACCATTGGCCGTTGATTTTGTAGGATCGCCCTTTTACCGGGGTTTCCCCGACCGAGGGCGCGGTGCTGCACCCGGAAATCAACAGCAAAAGCGACAGGATAGTGCCAACGGCTGCCTGAAGACGGATTCTTTTTTTTGCTTTTGCCATATTTATTTACCCAGGGCGATGCGCAGCACCTGCCGCATTTTGTCCACAAAATGAAACTCGATTTCATCCTTTACGTTTTGCGGCACATCCTCCATGTCCTTTTCGTTGAACTTCGGCAGGATGATGCTCTTGATGCCCGCGCGGTGGGCGGCCAGCACCTTTTCCTTGATTCCGCCAACGGGCATGACCTGCCCCCGCAGGGTGATCTCCCCGGTCATGGCCAGGTTTCTTGACGTGGGCGTATTTGTGAGCAGCGAGGCAATGGCGGTAAGCAGCGTGACCCCGGCAGAAGGGCCGTCCTTGGGTACGGCGCCGGCCGGAACGTGCACGTGCAGGTCGGTTTTGTCAAAGATGCCTTCATTGATTTTCAGGGTTCCGGCATTGGTCCGGATATAACTTAAGGCTGCATTGGCGGATTCCTTCATCACATCCCCGAGCTGGCCGGTCAGGGTAAGCTTGCCGGTTCCCTTCATTGCCGTGGCTTCGACAAACAGGACATCACCGCCGGCCTCGGTCCAGGCCAGGCCCATGACCACGCCGGGCGTGGAAACCCGCTTTTTGATTTCCTCATAGGAGTATTGCACGGGCCCCAGGTATTCCCGGACTTCCTTGACACCGACTTTGACGAAATCCGTCTCTTTTTTGGCGATCCGGGTGGCCACCCCGCGGCAGATGTTGGCAATTTCACGCTCCAGGTTCCGCAGGCCTGCCTCCCGGGTATAGCCGGAAATCACGTGCTTGACCGCGCCGTTGGTGATCTGGATATTGCCGGCCTTGAGCCCGTGGGCCTTTCTTTGCCTGGGAATGAGAAAACGGGTGGCGATTTTGACCTTTTCCTCCTGGGTGTAGCCAGACAGGCGCAGGACCTCCATGCGGTCGCGCAGGGCCGGGGGAATGGTGTCCAGGATATTGGCCGTGGTGATGAACATGACCTTGGACAGGTCAAATGCCACGTCCAGGTAGTGATCGGTAAAGGAATAGTTCTGCTCCGGGTCAAGGACTTCCAGCAGGGCGGATGAGGGATCGCCCCGGAAATCAGCGCCCACCTTGTCGATCTCGTCGAGCATGAAAACCGGGTTTTTGGATCCCGCGCGCCGGATGCCCTGGATGATCCTTCCGGGCATGGCGCCGACATACGTGCGCCGGTGACCCCGGATTTCGGCTTCATCCCGGATGCCGCCCAGGGCGATTCGCACGAATTTGCGGCCCAGGGCTCTTGCAATGGAGTGGCCCAGCGAGGTCTTGCCCACCCCTGGCGGGCCCACCAGGCACAGGATCGGGCCCTTGATTTCCGGGTTTAATGTGAGTACGGCCAGGTATTCCAGGATGCGCCGCTTGGCCTTTTCCAGCCCGTAGTGATCGTTTTCAAGCACCTTTTCCGCACTTTCCAGGTCCAGGTT
Source organism: uncultured Desulfobacteraceae bacterium (assembly GCA_964613595.1). GTDB lineage: Bacteria > Desulfobacterota > Desulfobacteria > Desulfobacterales > Desulfosalsimonadaceae > Desulfosalsimonas. The sequence continues at coordinate 4,410 of CAZTHW010000121.1, forward strand.
GTCCGCAGTGAGCTCATTCCAGGGCAGGGCGGTCATCCAGTCCAGGTAAGTCAGGGCCACCGTGTATTCTGCAGAAGACGGGTGCATCCGGGCCAGGCGGTTTAGTTCCCGCTCGGCTTCCTTGTGCGCTTCTTCCGGCAGGTTTTTTTCATACAGCCGGTTGCGGTATTCCTCCACCTCGCTGCCGGATTCATCGATTTCTCCCAGTTCCTGCTGGATGGCCTTTAACTGCTGGCGCAGGTAGTACTCACGCTGCTGCTGTTCCATGTCCCCCTTGACCTGGGACTGGATTTTGTTCCCGATTTCCAGGATATCAATCTGGTAGCTCACCAGCTGGGTGACCTTGTGCAGACGCTGCTTCACATTAAAGATCTCAAGGACTTCCTGTTTTTCCTTGGTATTCGAATCAATAGTGGAAGTGACCATGTCTGCCAGGGTGCCGGGCTCTTCCAGGGATTTGGCCATGGAGCCCATCTCGTCTGAAAGCGAGGAGGACAGCCGCACCACTTTCTGGTACTGGGAAACCAGGTTGGACATCATGGCCTCAATTTCCTTGTCCCGGGTTTCATCCACGTGCACGTGCTCCACCCGGGCCTTGAAATACGGCGTTGTTTGCGTGTATTCCTGAACCCTGAACCGGCCGATTCCCTGCAGCAGGATTTGCGCGTTGTTTTCCTCGGTTTTGGCCATTTTCAGGATCACTGCGCTGCAGCCCACCTCGTAGAGGTCCTGGGGGCCGTACTCGGATTGCGGCTCATTTTGCCGGGAAACCGCCGCGCCCACCAAGCGGTCCCTGGACATGGCCTCATCAATGAGCTGGATGGAATCCTGCTGCATCACAATTAAGGGCAGGACCATTTTCGGGAACAGGACGACATTGAAAAGTGGAAGAATCGGCAATTCTTCCGGTATTTTATCAAGAGACTGGGATTGCTGCTGCTCGTTTTCCGCCATGGATCGGCCTCCGCGTATGTATCTTTGGCATTTTCGCCGGGACTGGTTTAATCGGAACTGATGGGAATATTCTGCCGGGCCCGGTGCGGCAGTTTGACGATTTCGATATAGAGGAAACCGTTTTTGTACCGGGCGGTGATGTTTTCCGTATCCACCGGGGATTTTAGATAAAGCATCCTTTCAAACGGTCCGTACTGGATTTCCGCAAGCCGGTAGCGGCCGTTCGGGGCAGGCGGCGCACCGGTGCGCCTGCCGGAAATCCGAATGGCCCGCGGGTTGACTTCCAGGTCCAGATTTTCCTTTTCAACTCCGGGAATTTCGGCGGTGATAAAAATCTTTTCAGCGGTTTCGTAAATGTCGAGCTGCGGTTTCCAGGTGGTCTGGGAAAAGGAAAACATCGGGCTGCTCGACTGGAACAAATCTGACATGCTCCTGCCGGAACGCGAATTGCCAAAATCATTGGTGAATCGGATTTTAATGTATTCCATCTGCCTGCTCCACGGAATTTCCATCAGTGTTCATCCGGAAAGGGCAAGTCCGCCTGGCTCACGGATGGAAACTGATTCAATCGGTTTAATGTATCCGGCTCGTTTGTGCCATGTACGTTACTTTCATAAATTAACACCGGGGGGCGAATTTGTAAAGAACGCCGGCATCCGCTGTCAGTAACGCATAACATGTCCGTTGTTTTGCAGAAAAATCCCATGATTGCTGCAGACTCGGCCTTGGAAGCAAGTCAGGCCGCAGATGGGGGGAAACAAGTTGCATGGCGGTTTACTGTTCGGCGGGTACCATTTGATTCGATTTGCCTAACATCCAGGCAATTCCAATGCCGCCCATAAATGAATGGCGGGTTTCCACCAGGGGGCTGTCAATGAAATCCGCGCCTGACAGGTTGTCATAGCGCGCAAACATGCCGATCCAAACTCCTGAAAATCGCCGGCTGGCAGACAGGAGCAGGGATGTGCCGCTGTATCCGCCTTCGGGCCGGTAGGCGTGCCTGGAGGCGGTGGCATAGCGGGGCGCCACTTCGTAGTAGTAGTCATGATAGCCCCGGTCGGCAAAGATCGGGCCGATCACCGCCCCTATGTTCCACTGGCCGAAAATCTCCGTGAAGTCAATATTGAACTGGGGATGGGCTTTCCAGCCCACGTGATCGATAAAAGTGAAATCCGAGGCAAAAACCGCCCGGACCGGCAGGCGCAGGCGCATCCGCGTGTTTGTCCCTTCATGCAGCAGATAATTGACAGATGGGCCGAACTCTCCCACCGGGTCAAGATCCGGCATGCCTTCGCGCACGTCGCCTTCTTCGCTGGCCGCGGGGATGGCGCCGTCTGCACTTAAATCCACCCGCAGGCGCGGGCTGTCATATAAAAGCCCCCGGATGCCTTCGCGGTCGACTTTCAGAAAATCGCCGCGGTATATGACGTAGGGCATGGGCACCATGTAAAATTCCTGGGTTTCCGAGCCCCGGTAGGCGGGCATGGTAACGGGTGCCGCACCCAACCCGAGTTCCCAGAGGGGCAGTTCTTCGGAGGGATTTTCGGCTGCGGCCGGCGTTATGCAGAACGCCAGGGAAAAAATCAGCAGCAGGGCGCATAAGCGCCGGATTTTGACGTTTTTGAAGATTTGCTGTAATGACATGGTATGGGAGCGGCCCGCTATCCAAAGAAACATGCGTACTCATCTTTGTCCACAATTGTAAGAAATTCTGCCGGCGTGTCAACTTCCGGGTCTGCTCATTTTTGTGGAAATCAGGACGCCTGCAGGCGTCCCCGGCGCATTCGCAGGATGCGCTGGCAGACCGAACCGAGCCAGGCATTGTCGTGGCTGACCAGGATCAGGGCGGTATTCCACTTCTTGCCGGCATACAGGGCGGCGCTGCGAATCCTTTCCGCGCTGTCTTCATCGAGATAGGCCGTGGGCTCGTCTAAAAGCAGCGCCCCGGGGCGAAGGGCCAGCCTGGTAGCC
>CAZTHW010000122.1:0-7207 GCA_964613595.1 uncultured Desulfobacteraceae bacterium
GGTTAGGTGATTAGGTGAAATCTGTTGCGTCCGGGCGGGTGTCGTGGTAGTTTTGCGGGCTACCTGTTTGCGATTGATTTCTCAACATTGAACACTGGATATTGAATTCTGATTTTTATGAAAGCTTTGCTGGCATTAGAAGACGGCCGGGCGTTTGCCTGCCGCAGCTTTACCGGGCCGGGGGAAACCTCGGGCGAGGTGGTGTTCAATACCGGCATGACCGGGTACCAGGAGATCCTGACCGATCCGTCCTACCGGGGACAATTGGTGACCATGACTTACCCGCTGGTGGGCAACTACGGGGTGAGCCCGGAAGACATCGAGTCCGACCGGGTGCAGGTGGCCGCATTTGTCATCCGGGAATACCAGGACAATTACAGCAGCTTCCGGGCTTCGGGCAGCCTGGCCGATTACCTGAAAGACCACGGGGTCATGGGCGTGGATGAACTCGATACCCGGGCCTTAACCCGGCATATTCGGCAGGCCGGTGCCATGCGTGCGTTTTTGTCCACCAGCGATCTGGGCCCCCGATCCCTGGCCGCGCGGGCCCGGCAGATTCCGAAAATGGTCGGACAGGACCTGGTGCAGCATGTGACGGCCAGGCAGCCTTATTACTGGCAACACGGTACACCGCAGCCCTGCCGGGCAGAAAGTTTGGATGAACGCGTGTGGGACCGGCAAGGTGATGCATACCGGGTGGTGGCCCTGGACTACGGGGTGAAGTACAATATTCTCCGGTACCTGGAAAAAAACGGTTGCCAAATCCTGGTGCTGCCCGGGCATGCGGATGCGGACACGGTGCGCCGGCTGGAGCCTGACGGCATTTTCCTGTCAAACGGGCCCGGCGATCCCGAGCCCCTGGATTATGCGGTGGAAACCGTGCGGAATCTGCTCGGCTACCGGCCGATATTCGGCATCTGCCTGGGCATCCAGCTTCTGGGCCAGGCCCTGGGCGGAAAAACCTTCAAGCTCAAGTTCGGCCATCACGGGGTAAATCAGCCGGTGCAGAACCTGGCCACCGGCCGCGTGGAGATCACCTCCCAGAACCACGGCTTTGCCGTGGACGCCGAAACCCTGGATGCAAATGCGGTGGAAGTGACCCACATCAACTTAAATGACAACACCCTGGAAGGTTTCCGTCACAGGCAGTATCCGCTGTTTACGGTCCAGTATCATCCCGAGGCCGCCCCCGGACCACATGATGCGGATTACCTGTTTGGCCAGTTTGCCGACATGATGAAAGACAATCGATAACCGCAACCCCCGCACTTACAAACAATGCCGAAGCGTACCGACATTCACAAGATCCTGATCATCGGCGCCGGGCCCATTATCATCAGCCAGGCCTGCGAGTTCGATTATTCCGGCACCCAGGCGTGCAAGGCCTTAAAGGAAGAGGGCTACGAGGTGGTGCTGGTCAACTCCAATCCCGCCACCATCATGACCGACCCGGAAACCGCCGATCATACCTATGTCGAGCCGATCACACCCGAGGCCGTGGAGCTGATCATTGAAAAGGAACGGCCGGATGCGCTGCTTCCAACCCTGGGCGGGCAGACCGGGCTGAATACCGCGGTGGCAGTGGCACAAAACGGAGTCCTGGAAAAATACGGCGTGGAGATGATCGGTGCCCGCCTGGATGCCATTCACAAGGCAGAGGACCGGGAGCGGTTCTGCCGGGCCATGGAACGCATCAACCTGCGGATTCCCCAAAGCGGCATTGCCACGGACATGGACACGGCCCGGCGCATTGCCGCAGATATCGGCTATCCGATCATCGTGCGGCCGAGCTTCACCCTGGGCGGCACCGGCGGCGGGGTGGCCTACAATCCGGAGGACCTGGAAAACCTGGCCGCTGCCGGCCTGGATGCCAGCATGATCCGCCAGGTGATGCTGGAGGAATCCGTGCTGGGGTGGAAGGAATACGAGCTGGAGGTGATGCGGGATAAAAATGACAACGTGGTGATCGTCTGCTCCATTGAAAACGTCGATCCCATGGGTGTGCATACCGGAGACAGCATCACCGTGGCCCCGGCCCAGACCTTGAGCGACGTGGAATACCAGGTCATGCGTGATGCCTCGATTGCCATTTTGCGGGAAATCGGGGTGGACACCGGCGGTTCCAACGTGCAGTTCGCAGTGAACCCGGATGACGGCGAAATGATCGTGGTGGAAATGAATCCCCGGGTTTCGCGCAGCTCTGCCCTGGCCTCCAAGGCCACTGGCTTTCCCATCGCCAAGATCGCGGCCAAGCTGGCCGTGGGATACACCCTGGACGAGATTCCCAACGACATCACGGGCGAGACCGTGGCCTCGTTTGAACCGGCCCTGGACTACTGCGTGGTCAAGATCCCGCGCTGGACCTTTGAAAAATTCCCGGAGGCAGAAGACGTGCTCACCACGTCCATGCGCTCTGTGGGCGAAACCATGGCCATCGGCCGGACCTTCAAGGAGGCGCTGCAAAAGGGACTGCGTTCCCTGGAGATCGGCCGCCACGGATTCGGCGCAGACGGCAAAGACGAATCAGACCCGGAAAATTCCGCGCTTTCGGCATCGGAAATCGAACAGATGCTGGCCAAACCGACATCCAGGCGGATTTTTTACCTGCGCCAGGCGCTTGTCTCAGGCATGGCTGTGGAGGCCATATACGAGCTCACCGGCATAGATCCGTGGTTTCTGCATCAGTTTGCACAAATCGTGGATATGGAAAAACAAATCGCCGAATCCGGCGGGGAGTTTGTCCCCGGGCTGCTGGAAAAGGCCAAGGCATACGGGTTTTCCGATTTCCAGATCGGCTGTTTGACCGGCCTGGATGAAGACCGTATCCGGGAAATGCGCAAATCAACCGGACTGCGCCCGGTCTACAAGCTATTCGATACCTGCGCAGCCGAATTCGAGGCAGCCACGCCGTATTATTATTCCACTTATGAGGATGAAGACGAGGCCCGGGTGTCTGCGCGCAAAAAGATCATGATCCTGGGCGGCGGCCCCAATCGGATCGGCCAGGGCATCGAATTCGACTACTGCTGCGTGCACGCCTCGTTTGCCTTAAAGGAGCTGGGTATTGAAAGCATCATGGTCAATTCCAACCCGGAAACCGTGTCCACGGATTATGACACCTCTGATAAGCTGTATTTCGAGCCTCTGACCCGCGAGGACGTGCTGCATATCGTGGAAACCGAAAAACCCGACGGTGTGATCGTGCAGTTCGGCGGGCAGACGCCGCTTAACCTGGCCCTGCCGCTGCTTTCCGCGGATGTGCCCATCATCGGCACCCATCCCGAAAGCATCGAGCGCGCAGAAGACCGCAAGCACTTCCAGGCCATGTTGAACAAGGCCGGCCTGATCCAGCCTCCCAACGGCACGGCCCGGTCAGTGGAAGAGGCCCTGGTGGAGGCCCGGCGCATCGGATATCCGGTGATTGTGCGGCCCTCCTACGTTCTGGGCGGACGGGCCATGAAAATTGTCTACAACGACGCGGAAATGGAAAACTATACGCGCCTGGCCATTGTGGCCTCGCCCGAGTACCCGGTGCTCATAGACAAGTTCCTGGAGGATGCCGTGGAGGTGGACGTGGACGCGGTATCTGACGGGAATGTGACGGTGATCGGCGGGATCATGGAACATATCGAGGCCGCCGGGGTGCACTCGGGAGATTCGGCATGCGTGCTGCCGCCGTATAGCCTTGCCCGGGGGCAGATCGATGAGATCGCGGCAGCCACCCGGGCCATGGCAAAGGAACTCAACGTGGTCGGCCTGATGAACGTACAGTATGCGATCAAGGATGGCCGGCTTTATGTGCTGGAGGTCAACCCCAGGGCGTCGCGCACAGTACCTTTTGTCAGCAAGGCCACAGGCGTGCCCCTGGCCCGGCTTGCAACCAAGGTGATGGTGGGCCGCAGCCTGGCGGATCTGGGATTCACCGAGCAGGTGCATCCGGCACATATATCAGTCAAGGAAGCGGTGCTGCCGTTTGACCGGTTCCCGGACGTGGACACCCTGCTGGGCCCGGAAATGAAGTCCACCGGCGAGGTCATGGGCATTGATACGGATTTCGGCCGGGCTTATGCCAAGAGCCAGATCGCCGCCGGCCAGCACCTGCCCGCCCATGGGGCGGTTTTCATCAGTGTTCAGGACAGCGACAAGCAGGCGGTCCTGCCCGTGGCCCGGCAGTTTGCCGATATCGGGTTTGAAATTCTGGCCACCCGGGGCACCCGGTCGTTTTTCGGGGATAACGGGATTGAGTGCCGAATGATCAACAAGGTTTCCGCCGGCCGGCCCCACGTGGTGGATGCGATTATGAACCGGGAAATCCACCTGGTGATCAACACCGGCACCGGGGACCGAACCCGGGAAGACGGCTACATGATCCGCCGGGCCGCCCTGAAATTTAATATTCCCTATGCCACCACCCTTGCCTGCGCCCGGGCCATGGGCCGCGGGATCGCCGCGCTCGGCGACCGGGCTTTGGGAGTGACGCCCCTGCAGGAGTACCACAAGAGCAGTTAATCAGCATGGCCTTGGAATCGGCCAAAAGGTGATTACTTTAAGATTGCAGATGCCCTGGAGGGTGTTTGGACAGAAAACAAAAGTGAATTGTGGATATGAATCCTTCGGAAGATTCCCGGCCGCGGGAAGAATGCGGCATATTCGGTATTCACCGCCATCCTGAATCCGCCCGGCTGACCTATTTCGGACTTTACGCACTGCAGCACCGCGGCCAGGAAAGCGCGGGCATCGCGGTTGTCCGGGATGAGAACATCAAGTGCCACAAGGGCATGGGACTGGTGCCCGAGGTATTCGATGATCGCATCCTGGAGTCGCTTTCCTGTGACTGCAGCGCCATCGGTCATGTGCGCTATTCCACCACCGGCGGCTCCGTGCTGAGCAATGCCCAGCCGTTTGCCGTCAACCACCGGGGCAAGTCCTACGGGGTGGCCCATAACGGCAACCTGGTCAACGCCCACACGTTAAAGCAGGAGCTGGAGGAAGATGGCTCGATTTTCCAGACCTCCATGGACAGCGAGGTTTTTCTGCACCTGTTTGTCAAGAGTCTGAAGCACGGGTTTGAGCAGGCCCTGATAAACGCGGTGTCCCGGATTCAGGGAGCTTACAGTTTCGTGGTGCTCACCAGCCGGGGCGAGGTGGTGGGCATCAAGGATCCCAACGGTTTCCGTCCCCTGTGCCTGGGCGAGCTCCACGGACATTACGTGCTGGCATCTGAATCCTGCGCCCTGGACCTGCTGGAGGCCAGGTTCGTGCGGGAACTCGAGCCCGGCGAGATCGTTATCATCAATGACCAAGGCGTGCGCAGCATATTCCCCCACGAGGAAACCCGCCGGACTTTCTGCATTTTCGAGTACATCTATTTTGCCCGGCCCGACAGCACCATATACGGTAAAAACGTGTATCTGACCCGCAAAGACCATGGCCGCCGGCTGGCCCGGGAGGCCCCGGTGGATGCCGACCTGGTGATGCCGTTTCCGGATTCGGGAAATTACGCGGCCCTGGGATATTCCGAGGCTTCCGGAATTCCGTTTGACCTGGGCATGATCCGCAACCATTACGTGGGCCGGACCTTTATCCAGCCCACCCAGGACATGCGTGATTTCGGGGTGCGCATGAAACTCAACCCGGTCAGGGAGCTGCTGGCAGGCAAGGACATCATTATTATCGAGGATTCCATCATCCGGGGGACTACGGCCCGGACCCGGGTCAAGGCCCTCCGGGAACTGGGCGTCAAGCGGGTACACATGCGGGTAAGCTGCCCGCCGCACATACACCCGTGTCATTACGGCATTGATTTTTCCACCAAGGGCGAGCTGATTGCGGCCCGCAAGACCGTGGCCGAGATGGAAGAATTCCTGGGGCTGGACTCCCTCCATTACCTGAGCCTGGAAGGTCTGCTTGCGGCTACTGGGGTGGATTCCCCGGAAAATAATTTTTGCAAGGCTTGCTTTGACGGATGTTATCCGGTATCATTCGATCAAGATATATCCAGGAATTGCATGGAAACCCGTTCTTCGGTGTAGGAAAAATGATTGAATCCAAGTATTTAAAGGATAACGTCCAGAACATTCAGCGTTTGATGAATCTGCCGGGCTTAAAGGAGTTCGAGACCCGGAACCTGGCAAAGCTGCTGCGGCTGAGCAAGATCCGGGAATACGAGGACGGCGAGATCATTATCCGGGAGGGCGACAACGATCCCTGGCTTTATTTCCTGCTTTCCGGGGAGCTGATCATCAAGAAGCAGGGGGTGGAAATCGGGCGCCTGTCCCAGGTGGGCGAGATATTCGGCGAGATGCGTATTATTGACAGTCTTACGCGTTCGGCTTCCGTATATGCAGATGGCAGAACCATCTGTCTGTGCGTGGACACTTCCGCCAAGGGGCGGTTGTCGAGTTCCACCCAGCGCGATGAGCGCCTGGATTTTCTTTTGCTGCTTTACCGGATATTTGCCGAGTACATGTCCATCCGCCTGCGGGCGACCAATGACGAACTGTTCAAGGCCAAAAACGAACTCCTGAAACTAAAGGAAGGCCGCAAGGCCTGAACTGCTTCCAAGGAAATGCTTTTTTGCGCTCTTGCGAAATTGCACTTCGCTGCCCTGACGGCGGTGCGGAAAAGCGGGTTTTCGAGCGGAAATCGAGGCTCGAAGAGGCTCCTGGAGCGAGGAAACTCCTTTTTCGCGCCGCCGATCAGCCAAGGCGCTTATGGATTTTCTTTGTTGCAAAAATACCGCCCCGGCGGGGTAAACAGCTTTTAAGGCGACTCAGCGGAGTTTTTCCGGTTTACATGCTGACGTGGATCTCTGATGAAGAAAACCGTTTCGTTTGCAAAAAACGCTGTCAACGTATTTTTCCATATCACCACCCGATGCAACCTCAAGTGCGCCCACTGCTATATCAACCCGGATCAGCACGGAGATCACACCCTGCCCCTGCAGACGGTCACGGACTGGCTGAGGCTTTTCTATGACGCCGCCAAGACTGCAAACCTGATCCTTCTGGGCGGAGAGCCCACGCTGCACCCGGAACTGGCAAAAATCGTGGAAGCAGCCCGGCAGATCGGCTACGGATCTGTCACCATTGACACCAACGGGTACCTGTTTCACGACATCCTTGACAAGGTGACTCCTTCCCGGGTGGATTATTTCAGTTTCAGCCTGGACGGGGCAACCCCGGCCACCAATGATCGCATCCGGGGG
>CAZTHW010000123.1:0-7126 GCA_964613595.1 uncultured Desulfobacteraceae bacterium
GTCATCCACGTGCTGCCCCAGGAGTTTATCATAGACGGGGAAGCGGGCATTCAGAACCCGGTGGGCATGGCCGGAGTGCGGCTGGAGGCCAGGATCCACATTGTCACCGGCGCAGTGACCTCGGCGCAGAATATCGTTAAGTGCGCCAACCAGGCGGGTCTGGACGTATGCGACATCATCCTTGAGCCGATTGCCTCATGCGAGTCCGTGCTTACCCCGGAGGAGCGGGAAGTCGGAACCGGGCTGATCGATCTTGGCGGGGGAACCACGGATCTGGCGATATTCTCCGGCAATACCATCCGCCATACCTTTGTCCTCTCCCTGGGGGGCAATAACATGACCAACGACATCTCGGTCGGACTTCGGGTCCCGGTGGCCGAAGCTGAACGGATCAAAAAGGAGCATGGAACTTGCGTATCCGACAGGATCAAGAGCAACGAAACCATTGATCTGCCGGATATCGGCAGCCGGAAGGGCAGAAAGCTGCCGCGGCAGATCCTTTCGGAGATCCTCGAGCCCCGGGTGGAGGAAATATTCGCACTGATTCAGCGGGAGATCAACCGGGCGGACATGGGCGAGGAGATCGCCTCGGGAATTGTGCTCACAGGGGGCGCCTCGCTTCTCGAAGGTATATCGGAGGTCGCGGAATCGGTCTTCGAAGTGCCGGTGCGCCAGGGAACCCCGCACGGCATCAGCGGCCTTGTGGACGTGGTCAACAATCCCATGTACGCCACCGGCGTGGGTTTGGTTCTCTACGGCGCAAAGGACGAGGAGCGCAAGAAGTTCCGCATCCGGGATACCAATATCTTCAACCGGATCATCAGCCGGATGAAGCGTTGGTTCAGTGAAGTGATATAAAACGCAGGCTTTGCCTTGAAATTCGAATTTCATATTCGCAGTCAAAACTAATGATGCGTATCAGGCAATCAACAGGTCGAGATAAAAAATAACCGGTCAAAACGCCCAACAGAGAATAGGAGGTCAAAGATGGATTTTACCTACGTGGACAATGAAGCATCCGCAAAAATCAAGGTGATCGGCGTCGGCGGCGGCGGCGGCAACGCGGTGAACAACATGATCGATTCTCACTTAAACGGGGTGAAGTTCATCGCGGCCAACACCGATGCACAGGCCCTGGCGCATGCCAAGGCCAACACCAAGATCCAGCTCGGCGAGCAACTCACCCAGGGCCTGGGTGCGGGCGCGGATCCCAACGTCGGCCGGGACGCGGCCACGGAATCGGCAGAGCTGCTTCGGGATGCCTTAAGCGACAGTCACATGATTTTCATTGCCGCGGGTCTTGGCGGTGGCACCGGCACGGGCGCGGCTCCGGTGATTGCGGAAATATGCAAGGAACTCGGGGCGCTGACCGTGGCCGTGGTGACCAAGCCATTCAAGTTCGAGGCAAGAAAACGCAGCAAGCAGGCAGAGGAAGGCATTGCGCGGTTAAAGGAGGTGGCCGACACCGTGATAACGATTCCCAATGACCGGCTGCGGGGTCTTGCCAGTAAAAACGCACCCCTGATCGACATGTTCAAAATGGCCGATGAGATCCTGCACCATTCGGTCAAGGGCATCACAGATCTGATCATGCACCCCGGGCTTATCAACCTGGACTTTGCCGATGTGAAAACCATCATGTCCAAGTCGGGCATGGCCATCATGGGCATCGGAATTTCCAACGGCGAAAACCGGGCGATCGAGGCCGCGGAAAAGGCCATTTCCCATCCGCTGCTGGAGGATAACTCCATTTCCGGGGCCAAGGGCGTGCTCATGAACATTACCAGCAATTCAGAGCTGACAATGGAGGAGGCCATCGAGGCGTCCGAGCGGATTTACAACGAAATCGGCGACGATGATGTGGAAATTATCTGGGGAACCGCCATGGACGATTCCCTGGGTGATGAAATGCGCATCACCGTTATTGCAACGGGCATCGGGGAGGAAGAAGACCAGAACATGCCGCTGCATAAGCCGTCGGTTCGTCAGTTAAAAGATGTCAAGCGGGGCGTGGTTCGTGATTATACCCAGGAGGATCGGGCATATGAAAAGAACCTGAATCAGCCGACTTTCTACCGTGTACGTCAGCAGCAGGCCGAGGAAAAGGAAGGGGGCAACGAGGGGCAGCGCAAGAAAAAGGCCGGCAACAGCATGGAAGATTACTTTGACCTGGATATGCTGGATGTGCCCACGTTTCTGCGCAGAAAGGCTGACTAGAAGAGGATTTGGGCGTTTCTGTTTAAAAAACTTGACAAATTGGTTCCCCGGTAATAGGAGTAGTAGCTTAAATTTCTGGAATGGATCCGGTTGTTGGACCGACAGGGTCGCGCCCCTGCAGTACTGGCGGCCGGTTTTGAATCGGGAAGCACGCCCTTTGAAAGGAAGCCGCACAAAATGTCTGACGCGAAAAAACGGAAACTGGCCTACGGGATCGCGCTGGTATGCCTCATTGCCGGAGTTGTCTGCTATGCGGCGCTGCCGGTCCAATCCCCGGAGGAGCCGGTACGGGTGATGTTTGAGGCCACCGGCGACAATGTGCTTTTCTCCCACATGACCCACAGCGAGAGCTACGGGCTGTCATGTACGGATTGTCATCACAAGGTAGCCTGGGAAGCAGACACCGGCGGAGATGCCGGAAAAGCCGAGTCCTGCGGTTCCTGCCATACCGGGGAGAGCAAGCACGTGCCGGTCCTTGGGGAAAAAGGGCTTTTCGATCACAAGACCCACAGTCAGTACTACGGGTTGTCCTGTACTGACTGCCACCATATGTATGATCCGGAAAGCGGCGGCAGCCCCCAGAAATGCGGGGCATGCCATATGGAATCCGGGGATGAATACATGCCGAGCTTAACCGATGCCTATCACCAGCAATGCATCGGCTGTCATCAGGATTTCGGCACCGGCCCCACCACCGGGGACTGCAGCGCGTGCCATGAACCGCGCAAGCGCACAGAGGCATTTCACGGGCAGTGTGCGGGTTGCCATGAAAACATGGGATCCGGGCCTGTCAAGGATGACTGCCAGGCTTGCCACGGATATTGATGCCTCTGCTGCACACAGGTTGGATTGTCATTAAATAAAGCCCAGATAAAGGTAGGTCCATGATGAAGAGGCAATTTTTCGGAATTGCAACACCGAAACTCAAATATGACGTGATCGAGGATGTTCAGCCCGAGCCTGTTTCGGTGCAGCCGAAGCAGCGTGTGACCCTGTTTATTGAAAAGGCCTATGACCGGGCGGACAAGGCGCTGATCAAAAAGGGAGACGCTGTTGCGCGCGGGCAGCGGCTGCAGTTGTTTGCTGAAGATCCTGCCGCATACGCTATTTGTCCTGTTCCCGGGGTGATTTCCGAAATCTCGCCGTTTATCGGTATGATGGAAAAGCAGATGACCGCAGTGGTGATCGATACCGAATCCGACAGAGAGGATGACCGGGACACTGCCTTTAAAGAGGTTTCCGGCACACCGTCGATTGAAGATGCCGCCCGGTTTCTGGGCAGAGTGCCGGGGAAACCGGATTTTACCCAGTTTACGGATGCGGACAGGATGGTCAAGACCATTGCCGTGCTTGGCGCGGATCAGGACCTGCAGACCATAACCGGTCAGTATATCATCAAAACCGGGATTTCGTCGGTAAAAACCGGCATCGACATTCTCCGCAAGATCACCGGCGTACAGAATATTGTTCTGGTGGTGGCCCAGTATCAGGTGCAGGTGGCCGGAACAGCGGCAGCCGGGGTTCGCTCAGTGGATGCGTATTATCCGTCGGCGCACCCGGAAATGATTATTCGCCACCTGCTGGCCGAGCAGGCCGAGCAAGGACAGATCGGGTTTTTGACCGCCGAAGCGGTGGCCGGCATCGGTGAGGCCTATAACACCGGGGAGCTTCCGCTGGAAAAGCGAATCACCGTGGTCAAGAAAGACGGCACCCGGCAGCTTGTCACAGCGCCCGTGGGAACCCACGCTGCAGATATCCTTGACGCGGTCAATGAACAGGTCGAAAACGGGGATCGGCTTATCATGGGCGGTCCCATGACAGGCGATGCGGTATATTCGCTGGAGCATCCGGTGGAACCGGATACGGATGCCATTATAGTACAGGACAAGGAGATGATCGTGGCGGGTACGGATACGCCGTGCACCAATTGCGGGGAATGCGTGCGCATCTGCCCGGCAAACATACCGGTCAACGAATTGGTAAGACTGCTCGATGCCGGGGAATACGAGAAGGCGGCAGAACAGGCCGCCTTGTTTTCATGTATTGAATGCGGACTGTGCGCGTACGCGTGCGAATCCCGAATACCGATTTTCCAATTTATCAGGCTGGCCAAGCATGCTGTCAAACGCATGAGAGCAGCGGAGGAAGCAAATGCCTAACGCGATGAAGCTAACGGTTTCCCATGCCCCGTTTCTGCATGACGGAAGCGAAGTATCCACCAAGCAATACAATATTATTGCGGCCACATTGATTGCGGTGATAGCCGGATTGCTTCAGTACGGCATTCCGGCCCTCGGCGTGCTGACACTTTCGGTTGGCTCTGCAATGGCCTGGGAATTGCTGATGAATCTGCTCACCCGCCGGCCCGTATCAATCGGAGACGGTAATGCCGCGCTGATCGGTTTGCTGTTTGCGATGCTGCTGCCGGCGGTGGTGCCTTGGTGGTTGGTGGTGACCGGCACGTTTGTTGCCGTGGTGATCGGCAAGCAGATTTACGGGGGCATCGGGGGCAATCCGTTTAATCCTGTTGTGGTGGCCTACGCGATCCTGATGATCTCCTGGCCGATGTTCCTGGATTTCAATGCCGCGCTGGTGGATTACCAGTTCGATTTTACGGCCGGCTCTCCGCTGGTACTTTATAAAGCCTACGGTACCGCCGGACTGGAATCATTCAGCCTCGGCGGATTACTGCTGGGTCAGCAGGCCGGCGGCATCGGGGCGACCTTCGGGTTGGGGTTGATCATTGGCGGCATTTACCTGATTCTGCGGGGTTTTATCCGTTGGGAAATCGCGGTTTCTTTCCTGGCGGGAATCTTTATTACTGCCTTGTGCTTTAACCTTTATAATCCGGAAGTATACGCCGGTCCGGGATTTCACCTGCTTACCGGGTTTACGCTAATCGGCGCATTCTTTCTGGCAACAGAGGATTCATCTTCCCCGGTTCATTTTATCCCCATGCTCGTTTACGGCCTGCTCGGTGGATTTCTGACAGTCATGATCCGGAATCTGGGAGCCCATATTGACGGAGTGATATATGCAATCCTGATTATTAACCTGGTCAATCCGATTATCGATAAAATCAGACCCAAAGCAATGAAAAGGGTTATGCATCATGCGTGAAATGGTGAAGATGGTCATTGTGCTCACGGTGCTGAGCAGCCTTTCCGGCGGGCTGCTGGCGGCTTTGAAAAATAATACCCAGGACCGGATTGACAGCCAGGTGTTAAAATTTGTCAAGGGCCCGGCAATCGAAAAGATCCTGGAAGGCGCAACCAACGATCCGGTCAATGATCGGTTCTCCCTCAAAGTCGAAGGCGAGGAGGAGGAAAGAAACTTTTTCGTCGGCGTCTATGACGGCACTCCCAGGGCTGTTGCCTTTGAGACCCGGGCCTCGGGTTACGGTGGGGACATGGGGGTCATGGTGGCTTTTAATGTGAAAACCGACAAGATCATGGGGGTCAGTGTGACGACCCATAATGAAACCCCGGGCGTAGGCGCCACCGTTGAGACGAACACGGATTTCAAGAAACAGTTTGCCGGACTGCCCGCAGATGCGGACCCCAACGTGAAAAAAGACGGCGGCAGCATTAACGCCATGTCCGGGGCCACCATTACCTCGCGGGCGGTGTGTAAGGCCGTAAGGCGCGCCACGGATCTGTATCAGCAGCTGCAATCCAAAATCAAGGACCAGGTGAAAACCTTTACAGGCTAGGAGTGAATCCATCATGGCAAAAACCATCGGGCAGGAATTTGTAAAGGGCTTATGGGAGGAGATCCCTCCGTTTCGGCTGGTACTCGGGCTATGCCCGACGCTTGCGGTCACCAAGTCCGTGGAAAACGGGATCGGAATGGGGCTTGCAACCACGTTCGTACTGGTATGTGCAAATCTGCTGGTTTCCATTCTGAGCGGGATTATCCCCTCAAAAATCAGAATCGCCTGTTTTATCATTATTATCGCCACATTTGTCACAGTGGTCGAACTCATGATGCAGGCATATGCCTATCAGTTGTTCCAAAACCTAGGGATCTTTATTCCGTTGATCGTGGTCAACTGTATCGTGCTTGGCCGTGCCGAGGCATTTGCCTCCAAGAACAAGGTAATCCCATCGTTTGCCGACGGTCTTGGTATCGGTGTGGGGTTTACCCTTTCGCTGACGGCCATCAGCGCTGTCCGGGAATGCCTGGGAAACGGCACCCTGCTGGGCTACAGCGTATTCGGACCCGCTTTCGAGCCCTTTTCCTTTATGGTGGAAGCACCGGGTGCGTTTATTTGCCTGGGGCTTTTGCTGTGCATCATGAATATCATCGGGCAGAAGTAAACCGGCTTTTTCCACCCATAACGAGTCCGAAATAACGCAGACGCGGATTTACAGATACATGCCGCCCGGATCCGGAAGGTACCCGGCGAGCAATCAGGCACAGGAGAAACATTATGGGCGACTACATGGTCCTGATCATCAGCTGCATGCTGATCAACAACATTACTTTGGCGCAATACCTGGGGATATGCCCGTTTATCGGGACTTCCAAGAAAATGGAGACCGCCACAGGCATGGCCGGTGCGGTTGTCTTTGTCATGACCCTGGCGGCAATTATTACCTGGTGTATTGACACCTATTTCTTAAAAACGCTGGACATCGAGTATTTACGGACCATTGCCTTTATCCTGGTGATCGCCTCGCTGGTCCAGTTCGTGGAAATGTTTCTCAAGAAAAGCATTCCGGCACTGTATGCCGGCCTGGGGATATTCCTGCCCTTGATTACCACCAATTGCGCGGTGATGGGCGTTTGCCTGATCAATATCCAGGAGGAGTATACGTTTCTTGAAGCCCTGACTTCCTCCATTGCTTATGCCCTGGGTTTCGGCCTGGCGCTGATCCTGTTTGCCGGTGTCCGGGAGCGGGTGATC
>CAZTHW010000124.1:0-7124 GCA_964613595.1 uncultured Desulfobacteraceae bacterium
GGGCATGGCCCTGCACAAGATGATCCGGCTGATTACCCTGTCCACGGCCGGGCACGGCTATCTCAATTTCATGGGCAACGAGTTCGGCCATCCCGAGTGGATCGATTTCCCCCGGCAGGGCAATGACTGGTCCTACCGGTATGCGCGCCGGCAGTGGCATCTGGCCGATGCAGATCATCTCAAATACAGTGATCTGCTGCGTTTTGACAAGGCGATGATAGCAGTTGCCCGGAAACATGAAATTCCGGGCGGACCGGATCCCCGCCTGGTACACGAACACACGGAAAACAAGGTGCTGGCCTTTGAGCGAAACGGGCTGGTTTTTGTCTTCAATTTTCATCCTGCCGCCTCTTATACGGATTATGCCGTCAGCACCCCGGCGGGAAAATATCAGATGATTCTGAACTCGGATGCTTCGGAGTACGGCGGTCACGGGCGCCTGGCTCCGGAGCAGACCCATTTGACAATGAATGAAAATACGGAAAAAGGGGACGGGGCGGTGTTAAAGCTGTATCTGCCGACCCGGACCGCGCTCGTGCTGGCCCCGGCCGCCTGATCTCCGGGCGGCAATACGCGTCAAGGCTTCAGGGGCTTTTCTTTTCGAAGCAGCGCTGGCAGAAAGCCGTATCCTTGCTATCCGTGTCATCCACCGAGTTGGAAAACCCCATTACGCACGCCTCATTGTCGCAATGGGAAAGCCCCCAGGTGTGGCCGAGTTCATGAACGACTTCCTTTAAAACCCTTTGTCGAACAAGACATTTATTCTCCTGGAGTTCGTAGAAGTCGGGGCGAAGGCGGGGCAGGGCGACAAAGGATTCCCGGCCGTTGACAGCCGCAAATCCGAAAATAAAATTGAGTCCCTGGCTGTGGCAGTCCTGGTCAATGAGTCCGACAAGGCGTTCGGCCTCTTGGCAGGAAACGCCTTGCAACAGTTCCATTACGGCATCTGCCGTATACTGCTGTCTTTTTTCGTCATAACCCTGGCGCGGAAGAGGTACAGCTTTTCCGGTTTTAACGGGACAATCCACATAAAATCCGAGTTTGTCTTCAAGCCATGAGATTATGTGTATGGGGATCGGGCCGATCGGAACCAGGAGAATCATTCCGTGCACCTCCTTTTTTCAGGGATTTGGCAAACCTGAAATTTCACGGGTAAAGTATTTTTAACCATAGAGCAATGCTGGAAAAAATGCAAGTCTCCCGTGGGAACCCCCCGGGATTCAACGCCGAGCCGCCCTGCATAAATTCAGAAAGACGTGCCTTTCTTTTTTGCAGGGCTCGGGCTTCATGAATATACTGAATTAATAAGTTGAGGACTCGTAAAAAGCTGTTTATTCCACCAGGGCGGTATTTTTGCAACAAAGGAAATCCGTAAGCGCCTTGGCTGATCGGCGGTGCGAAAAAGGAGTTTCCTCGCTCCAGGAGTCTCTGTGAGCCTCAATTTCCGCTCGGAAACCCGCTTTTCCGCACCGCCGTCAGGGCAACGAAGTGCAATTTCGCAAGAGTGCAAAAAAGCATTTCCTTGGAAGTACCCCATTTCGCCGGGGGCGAAACCCGAATTTACAAGTAACTAAAATTATAAGATAAAATTTTAAGTTACTTAGAAGAAGTCCTGAAAACTGTTATACCCGCCAGAGAATAAAATTATAAGTTTTTGATTTTACTTAAACACTTAAACACTTAACACTTAACACTGCCTGTAAAAAAGACTTTTTACAGGCTGATCAATAAATAAAAGATAAACAAGGCGGGTTTGAACCACAATGCAGGGCACGACAAACCTGTGGCTGATATGTTTTTAAAAAGGAGGTTTGCTGATATGGGTAAGTTCAGGGAGTTGAGTCAGGCATGCAGGGACGAGAAGGTGTTCGGCAGATTGCTGGGAGGCTTTTTCCTGCTGCTCGGGTTGGGGTTTATAATTATCGGGGTAACGGTGCTTCCGGTTTTCGGCCTTGTTGTGGGCATCGTGCTTTTGGCCCTGGCTTTTTATTTTTTCAGAAAATCCCCGGGCGAGGACAAGGCATGCGAAACCGATTTCACCAAAAAGACGTGAGTTCGTTTTTCATCAGCACCCGATTGCAGTCTATCCAAACAACTGCTGGAAAAATTTTTTTCCCTCATGATGCTTGACGATGAGCACAGGGATTTCTTTTTGCATGCGCCGCAGGGATTCGGAGATGTTGCCGAGCAGTGAGGTTTCCGTGCTCGTTCTGCCTGCGGCGCCGATAATGATGAGCTCCGCGCTTTCATCTTCTGCAGCCTGATAGATTTTCTCCGCTTCGCCGGTCAGTTCGTCTGTGGTTTCAATCCGGCACGGGAAATTGTCCGGATCTCGATGAAATGATTCAATAAATTCCCGAGATTTCTTTTCCGCCCGGCTCTGACTGCGAGCCGCGCTTTTCTGGGTGGAGGCCGGGAAATACGCCCTGGCTTTGTCCTGGATAAAGTAGCATATCACGGAAGCCCCCTTGTTCTCGCTTAAATACAGCGCGCGGTCAAATGCAGCCTTCGATTGCGCGGAGAAATCAATGGCGCAGAGCACCCTGCGGGCGGAACTGGAGTGGGTTTCCGGCACAAATAGAATATCGCACGGCGCCCGGGCAGCCACCTTGCCGCCGTATACGGCCTTTCGATCCTCGCCGGATTTCTGGCCCAGCAGCAGGATATCGGCCGCGTTTTCTTCCACACAGGAAAGAATGCCTTCTGCCGCGTCTTCCTCTTCGATCCGGACCTCGATCTCAGTGTTGTGGGTCTGGCGGAAGCGGGGATTAATGCGCTGATCCAGTTCATCGTGGACCATCTTGTTCAGCGAGGTTTTCAGATCCGGAAAAGACTTGCTTGATTTTTTCGGCAGATCATATGCCTGGATGACATGCGTGAAAATGACGTTTTCGGCTTCAAACGCATTTGCAATAAATGCGGCGTAATCGATCAAGCCTGCGTCAATTTCGGTAAGATCCAGGCAGACCATGATGTTTTTGATGATTTCCATAATCCGTCATCCTGTTTTCATTATTCGGTTACGAGGCGGTGTGCTTATCAATCAGGTTCTGGATAAGCTCCTCGTAGCTTTCGCGTTCAATGGCCCGCTCGCGGAGCCGTTCGCTTTGGTATTCTTTTTCCAGCCCTTTTCTCAGGCTGAAGGCCATAAGAATCAATATCACCGCAAAAGGCAGCCCGGTGGTAATCGAGGCTGTCTGCAACGCCCCGAGCCCGCCGCCGACAAGCAGGACCGCGGCCACTGCGCCCTCCATGGAGGCCCAGAAAACGCGCTGGGCGACCGGGGAGTTGAGCTTGCCGCCCGAGGTAAAGGCATCCACCACCAGGGAGCCGGAGTCCGACGAGGTGACAAAAAAGCTGACCACCAGCATGATTGCGGCAAAATTGGCGATCATGGACAGAGGGAAATGCTCCAGCAGTGCATATATCGAAATGGCCACGTTTTCCTGCACGGCCTGGGCAATACGGCCCGTTCCCTCGAGTTCCAGAAGCAGTGCGGATCCCCCGAAGGCCGTAATCCAGAGAAAGGTCAGAAGCGAAGGCACGATCAGCACGCTGAGCACAAATTCCCGCAGCGTACGCCCCTTGGAAATCCGCGCGATGAACATGCCCACAAAAGGCGACCAGGCAATCCACCAGGACCAGTAGAAGATCGTCCAGGAATTCTGCCAATCCGTGTCCCGGTAACCCTCGGCCCAGAAGCTGATTTCGAAGAATTCGTTGAGGTACACCCCGGTGTTCTGCACGAACGTATCCAGGATAAACAGGGTGGGGCCGGCAAGCAGGATGAATATCAACAGAAGAGCGGCAAGATTGAGGTTGAGTTCGGACAGGCGCTTTACGCCCTGGTCGAGTCCGGAAACCACGGAAATGGTTGCCGCTGCTGTAATTACTATCACCAGCAGCACCTGGACGTAGACGTTGTCCGGCAGGCCGAAGAGGTGATGCAGGCCGGAGTTGACCTGCTGTACGCCGAATCCCAGGGATGTGGCCAGCCCGAACAGGGTGGAGAGTACGGCCAGCACATCGATGACATCACCCCAGATCCCGTAGACGCGATCGCCGAGCAGGGGATAAAATATGGAGCGGATGGCCAGGGGCAAACCCCGGTTGAACGCGAAAAATGCCAGGGACATGCCCACCAGGGCATAAATCCCCCACGGATGCAGACCCCAGTGCAAAAAGGTGGTTTTCATGGCCTGTTTTGCCGCTTCCGTGCCCTGGCTGGCAAACACGGGATCGCTGAAGTGAAAAATGGGCTCTGCCACGCTCCAGAAAAGAATCCCGATGCCCATGCCCGCGGAAAAGAGCATGGCAAACCAGGACATGCGGGAAAATTCGGGAACGGCGTTTTTCCCGCCCAGCCGGATGTTTCCGTATTTGCTGAATGCGATGTAGAGCATCATCAGCAGGTAGAAATTTACCGCGATAATCAAAAACCACCCGAAATTGCTGGATATAAAATTTTGCACCCCGGAAAATACGCGCTCCATGGGGGCGCCGACCGCAATGGTAACTGCGATAAAAACGGCCAGCAGGATTGTCGTGGGCCAGAATACGGGCGGATGAATGTCAAAATAGCGATGCGTGCGTGCGGGTTCGGTTTGCGTGCCTTTGTCGTTCATGGTCGATTGCCTGGCCTGCGGAGTTATTATCAGTATCTGTAAAACAGGGCAGCGAGCAACGGTGTTGCCCGTAAACACGGTGCCTCGGGTGCAAACACACGGGTTTGACCCTGGTTATCTTTTAAATAATGGCTATGATGGAATTTTTTGTCAAGGCTCTGCCGCAGTCCCCGGGGTAAGGAAGGCAGGGGATACAATAAAAAATATTGCCCGGGGGTTGCATCCGGCGGCAGGATATATTATGTTAAAGCAAACACATACAGAAGAAATTCATCAAGGTCGTTCATTTCAATCTCAGAACCCGTCCGGAAACAAATTTCAACAAGCCATTCCGACAATTGAAAACGGCCGGAACGAAGTTTCCCTGATCCCACCAATGCTTTTTTGCCGGTTCGCCGAATGTATTGCCCCATCCGGGAGCATTCGTACCGGGCTTTAAGAAAGCTTGCGGGAGGGCTTTTTATTCATCGAGAAAGGAGTATAACTATGGCACAGGCAAAAGACGGCGACAACGTGAAAATCCATTACAAAGGCAAGCTGGATGACGGCTCGGTCTTTGACAGCTCCGAGGGCAAGGATCCCCTGGAGTTTAAAGTCGGGGAAGGCAATATTATCCCCGGTGTCGAAGAGGCGGTTGTCGGCATGGCCCCGGAAGAGACCAAGGAGGCCACGATCCCGCCGGAAAAGGCCTACGGAGAGTACCGGGATGATATGGTCATCGAGGTGGACCGGTCCCAGTTTCCCGAGCACATTACGCCAGAGCTCGGCCAGCAACTGGAACTCAAGCAGTCCGAAGGCGAAAACATCGTGGTCACCGTGACCGATGTGGGAGAGGAAAAGGTTACCCTGGATGCCAACCATCCGCTGGCAGGCAAGGATCTGACTTTCGAGATCACCCTGCAGGAAATCGACTAGGATCGCGCAGCATCCGGCAGACGCGATAAAGCGGCCGCAGCCCGGGCGATTTGCCCACGGTGTGCGGCCGTTTTTGTTTCGTGCTTGAATATTGCCTCGTTATGCAACGTTTTTTTCAAGCACCGGAAACGTGGCCCCGCCGTCCGGGAATACGGCCACGCGGGCGTTTTTTTTGAGTTTTTTCCCGCCGGCGGAAATGACGGCTTCAGGGGTTTTGCAGTTGTGAAAAAACCCCAGGTGCCGGACTTCGGTGTCCGAAAGCGCGGGTGCATGAAAAAATAGGCGGTATTCCCGGATCAGGCGCATGGAGTAATAAGTCAGAAACCGCTCCTCCACGTTTAAGCCCTTTTTGACGGTGTTTAAAAACCCCATTACGTTGGATTTGCCCACGGCCTTCAGGAGGGTACGCAAAACCGCAAGGGGCGGGGGCTTGTCCGGCAGCGGGATGTCGTCCATTCCCCGGGCGGCGCGCAGAAAGCCCATCACGATGCCGCCTGGCCGAAGCGCCGGCAGGGCGTTGCCCACGCACTTCATGCTCTGCTTGAAATTGATGTCCATTGGATGGGAATTTACGATCACCGCGTCCATGGGGCCGTCTATCCGGATGCCCGCCACATTCCGGTTGAATTCCACGCCCCTGCGGTGGGCGGAAACCGGGTCGCCGGCAAAAGCGGCCGCGATTTTCCGGTTTTCATCCAGCAGCACGTTTAAAGCAAAAATGCCCGCCCGGATCAGATTTCTTGTTTCTTCCAGGTCCTGTCTGAACGTGTTTTCATCCGGTGCCATGCCCACCCGGTTAAACTGGTAGGGCGGCTCGGCGATCATGCCGTGGTGACAGCCGATGGCTTCGGCCGCGGCTACGCCGGGAAAAAGGTTTTTCATCCCGCCGCCGAAGCCGGCCCAGAGATGGGGTTCGATCATGCCCGCCAGGATCACCATGTCACTTTCATGCACTTTTTTATCCAGAACGACCGGTGTTGCCCGGCTTGTTTTGCCGAAATCGTGATGGCGGGAGGGATCAAAGGCATCCGGGTTGGACCAGGAAACGCGTTTCAGGTTTTCGGCGCCGATCTTTTCCGCCATTTCCGACTCGGTCATGGCCGTGTGAATGCCCAGGGCCGGCATAACGTGGATTTTTCCGGCCCCGGCCTGTTCCAGGGCGTCAAGGAGCAGGTGGAAAAAACGACAGGCCGGCGTGGGCCGGGTGTTGTCATCCACGATGATCAGAACGGTCCTGCCGGAAAGGTCCATTTCGGAAAGCGCCAGGCTGTCTTCCGGGTTTTCCAGGGCGGCCTGCACGATTTCAGTTTCTTCCCCCCGGATCCGGCCGGAGATGTCCATACGTTCCGGCAGGTGCACCTTCCAGGAACCGGGCAGCGAAAGAGCCAGAAATTCTTCTCCCCATGGCAGTTTGATTTCCATTTGGCAGCCTCTTTGCTTTGACGGGTGAGCGACTTGGCATCCTGTTACTGTTACCTAAATTGAGCGTTTCAAATTTTTACACAGATCAATATTTTATATTTTTTTAAGGAATTAAGTCATTCTCAGGTGTTAAAATTTGAAACCCTCCGGGATTTCCAATTT